>RFUP01000583.1 GCA_009922885.1 Paracoccaceae bacterium | reverse complement strand
TCGTGGCCTATGCGCTGGCGGGTGACATGAACATCGACATCACCACCGAGCCCCTCGGCACCGGCAAGGACGGCCAGCCCGTCTACCTCAAGGACATCTGGCCCACCAACAAGGAAATCGCCGATCTCGTCCACGCCACCGTGACGCGCGAGGCGTTCCTGTCGAAATACGCCGATGTGTTCAAAGGCGATGCCAAGTGGCAGGGCGTCGAGACCAGCGAAGGCGAGACCTACGACTGGCCGGCAACTTCGACCTATATCCAGAACCCGCCCTATTTCCGCGGCATGGCGAAAGAGCCGGGCCAGATCACCAACATCAAGGGCGCAAAGGTTCTGGCGATCCTCGGCGATATGGTCACGACCGACCACATTTCGCCCGCAGGTTCGTTCAAAGACACCACCCCCGCCGGCAAATACCTCACCGAGCGTCAGGTCGCCCCGCGCGAGTTCAACTCCTACGGCTCGCGCCGGGGCAACCACGAAGTGATGATGCGCGGCACCTTCGCCAATATCCGCATCAAGAATGAGATGCTCGATGGCGTCGAGGGCGGCTATACCAAAGGCCCCGATGGCGCACAGACCTCGATCTATGACGCCGCCATGGCATATCAGGATGCGGGCACGCCCTTGGTGATCTTCGCCGGCATCGAATACGGCGCAGGCTCAAGTCGCGACTGGGCCGCCAAGGGCACAGCCCTTCTCGGCGTCAAGGCGGTGATCGCCGAGACATTCGAGCGCATCCATCGCTCGAACCTCGTCGGCATGGGTGTCATTCCCTTCGAGTTCACCGGCGGTCAGACCCGCAAATCTTTGGGCCTCAAGGGCGACGAGACAGTGAGCATCGAGGGCCTCGATACGGTCAAGCCGCTCGACACCGTGCCGGCGAACTCTCCCGCATCGATCTGCTGGCACGCCTTTCCGACGGTCTTCGCGGGGAAAGGGCATCCGTTCTCCAACTCGATGCTTCCAGAACAGATCTATTGACGCTGCAGGGACTTCCCGACATTCGCACGCTGAGACTGCAAAATGCGCCACTCCGGGCCGCATGGGCAATCTGGCCTGCGGGATGGTTCAACGAGGATAAAGCCGGATACATCGGCACCGTTCAGCGATACATCGATGCCGTGAACCACCCCAAGGAACTTCCATCGACCCTCGCAGAGATCGAGGCCGCGCATGCCCAAGATGAAGAGGCCGTAAAAGCCGCGGGTGGCCTGTTTGTGCTGGCCACCGAGCGCCACGAAAGCCGGCGCATTGACAACCAGCTGCGTGGCCGATCTGGCCGGCAGGGCGACCCGGGGCGTTCGGCGTTTTTCTTGTCTTTGGAAGATGATTTGATGCGCATTTTCGGCAGTGAACGCTTGGAAAAGGTGCTGTCGACCTTGGGCATGAAAGAGGGCGAGGCCATTGTGCACCCATGGGTGAACAAATCGCTAGAGCGCGCGCAGGCCAAGGTAGAGGGCCGCAACTTTGACATTCGTAAGCAGCTGCTGAAATTCGACGATGTGATGA
>RFUP01000582.1 GCA_009922885.1 Paracoccaceae bacterium | reverse complement strand
TTCGACAGTGGCATCGGGCATGCCTATGTGTCGACCTCTGACGAAGATGCCATCGTTCTTGGCGTGTGCTGGAAGCCGGGATAAGGCCAGCATGAAGGCCTTCGTTCAGATGGAGCATCTTGCCTGCACGCTGGACCAGTTGCGCCTGATGGGCGGGTGCATTCAGAATCTGTCGTTGGCGCCTGTGATCAAAGAGGTTCTAAAGGGGGAAAGAAACAGCCTGATCCCCTTTGAGCTATGCGCCGAAACGATGGAAGAAGCGGCAACGCTTCTTGATCGGTCTGATTTTGGAATTCTCGTTGCCAAGAAGCGTATGGAACTTGGCTATGGGCACGAAATCATTGCTTTCGCCCAATCCTGTCATACGTTGGAAGACGCGCTGCTGGGCATTACAGAGAGTTTGCGCGTCCGAACAAAGGGATTGAGTTATCGCCTTGAACTCTATGGCGATACGGCGGGCGTTCTGCGTGCCACCCCGCTTGAGTTTGCAGGCCGCTACCCGCAGGCCTCGCTGGCCTGGGCCACGGCCTTTATCAATACCTTTCGGCGCATCACCGAGAACCGCTGGACCCCTGATCTGCTCACCCTTGAAGGCAAGCGGTTGGATAACGTGCCGAATATTGAACGTCAGCTTGGGTGTCGCCTGCAATTCAACGCGGAGGCAGAAGGTGTCTTTTTTGATGCCCGTCACCTCGCCATCGAAATTTCGACCTGGGACAACCTGTTGAATGGATTGCTGAGGGAATATCTTGAAGCCCGGTATCATGTGGACGAGCAGGATTTTGTGAGCTCGGTTAAGGCGCATATCGGGAACTGCCTTGCAAGCGGGCGATCCGATATCGGATATATTGCAGCTCAGCTTGGCTTCCAGCCGCGTACCCTTCAGCTCAGGTTGAAGGAGCAGAGCACAAGCTTTTCAGAACTGCTGCATGATGTGCGCTTTGAACTTGCTGAGACTTTGCTCAAACAAAGCGACCTGTCGATGACAGAAATTGCTGCGCGACTCGGTTATAGGGAATTGAGTGCGTTCTCGCGTGCCTTCAAGGCCCACTATGGCATGGCCCCCAAAACGTTTCGCCTGAAACTGAACGCAATCACTTAAGCGAAATGCTTGCCCCCGGCATTCTGAGCGCGGCGTTTCGCGAAGCGCTTTGGTGCGTGGCAGTCCTGACAAGAACGCGACCTTGGGCGCGTGCGGGCGCTGCGCGAAATGTCAAACAGGATTCGTCAAATGATAAGCCGAAGGCCTCATGTCCTGTCAGACATGGGCTTGAACCACTCAAGCCCTCCAAAGGCATTCATCAGGAAGACTTCGACAGACATGAGCTCTCCGTTCAACTTCGATCCCGTGACGCTCTCCAGTGCTTACGATCCCCTAAGGCAAGAGGTGCGTGAGTTTATCAAGCCGTACCGGGACACATGGTCCGGCTGGAAATTCGCACATACCTGGGGAGGTATCGACAAGGAGTTTTCAAAGGCCGTCGGTGCCAAGGGCTGGATCGGCATGACCTGGCCGAAG
>RFUP01000581.1 GCA_009922885.1 Paracoccaceae bacterium | reverse complement strand
GGATGCGCGCCAGATCTTGCTTGCCCTGACCGCCGAAGGCCGCACGCTGCATGATCGCGCCATCCGCTTTACTGCGGAACGCAACGAATCCATGGGGTCGGTCCTCACGACACAAGAGCGCTTCATGCTGCTCGATATGTTGGATCGACTGATCCGCCATAACGAAGCGCTGCTTGCAGAGCGCGATCTCACATGACCGCCCCTGCGCGAACCCCGAGCGAACGCCTTGGCCGTGGTATCGCATTGGTTTTCGCACTCGCAATCATCGTAGTCATCGCGTTTTTCGTGCTGGACGAGGCAAATGCCCGGTTCGGGGTGCTGGCGCTGAGCGTCGTGATCGTCACCCTGACGCAACCACTGGCACGCGGGCGCCTTGGGCGACTGGGCTGGCTCGTTGACGGGGCGATCATTGCCGCTTTTGCCTATGCAGGCTTGTGGTTTTTCACTGTGAAAGAACAGCTGTTCAGTGGGTTCTACATGGCGAACCCGGCGAATATTGTTGCGGGCATCGCGGGGATGGTTGTGCTGATCCTGCTGACCGCGCGCGCATGGGGCTTGTCGCTGGTGATCATGGCGCTGGGTTTCATCGCTTTCGGATTTGCCGGGCCCAGCCTGCCGGGCATTCTGGAACATTTCGGCATGCGGATCGGGGATTTCATGCAGATCGCATGGTATTCCTTCGACGGAGTGTTTGGCCGCACCACCGGTCTGGTGGCCGACAATGTGCTGATCTTCCTGATCTTCGGTGCCGTGCTTGAACGCACCGGCGCCGGCGAAAGCTTGATCCATATTTCCACGGCTCTGACAGGGCGCATCCGTGGCGGCGCCGCCCATGCAGCGATCGTGGCGAGCGCGGTGTTCGGGATGATGAGTGGCTCGGTCGCCGCAAACATTGCAGGAACCGGCGTGTTCACGATCCCCATGATCAAGCGGCAGGGGTTTTCCGCCAATTTCGCGGGTGCGGTAGAAACTGCTGCGTCATCAGGCGGGCAGCTTACCCCACCGATTATGGCTGCGGCGGTTTTCGTTATGGCGGACCTTGTGGGCATGCCCTTCGCGATGGTCATCGCGGCCGCAGCATTGCCGGCGCTTTTCAAATATATCGGCCTTTTTGCGCAGGTTTATGCCGAAGCGATACGCCTTGATATCAAGCCCCTACAGGAACACGAAATACCGCAGTTGACGGCGCGGGACTGGCTGAACTCGGCACTTGTCTTCGTGCCGATCGCGGCGCTCATGGCAACCTTCATCAGCGGCAAAAGCCCCGCGATGGCCGGACTGGTCGGCGTCGTCACGGCGATCCTCATGGGGTTGATCCTTAATATTGATTTCCGCCGCGATCCCGGCCGCATACTGACTGCTCTGATCGAGGGCGGCATTTCCGCCGCCCAGATCATGCTGGCTGTGGGCGCAATCGGGATCGTTCTCGCCGTGATCAACGAAACCGGTGTCGCGATCCGCTTTGCCACATCGATCGCCAGCGTCGGTGACGGCAACCTGGTTCTGGCGCTCGTTCTGGCGATGTTTGG
>RFUP01000059.1 GCA_009922885.1 Paracoccaceae bacterium | reverse complement strand
CAGCTGCGTCGCAGCGGCCTTTCTGGAAGTAGTCGCAGCGGGGGCCGAAATTGCAGCCTTGCGGGCGTTCGTGGGGCAGGGGGAAGTTACCCGGTATCGCCTTGAGAGGACGGGCATTTTTGTTCGCGCCGGGCACCGGGATAGAGCGGAAAAGTGCCTGTGTGTAAGGGTGGCGCATTTCCTCGAACACGGTTTTGATATCGCCGCGTTCGACGGCTTCGCCGGAATACATCACGCAGATACGGTCGCAGGTTTCGAGCACCAGACCGAGGTTGTGCGAGATGAAGAGCATGGAGGTGCCATACTTCTTGCCGAGGTCTTTCACGAGTTCGACGATGGCGGCTTCGACGGTGACGTCGAGCGCTGTGGTGGGCTCGTCAAGGATGAGGAGCGCGGGTTTGGACATCAGCGCCATGGCGATGACGATGCGCTGCTGTTGGCCGCCGGAAAGCTGGTGGGGGTAGCTGCGGAGGATGCGCTCGGGGTCGGGGAGTTTGACGTCGGTGACGACTTGGAGGGCGCGTTTGCGGGCTTCCTCTTCGGAGATGCCTTCATGGATCATCGGCACTTCCATGAGCTGCTGGCCGATCCGCATCGCAGGATTCAGGGAGGCCATAGGCTCTTGATAAATCATGGCAATTTCGTTGCCGCGGATGTCGCGCAGTTCTTCGTCGGACATCTGGGCCATGTCGCGGCCCTTGAACTTGATAGAGCCACCGACGATGCGTCCGTTGCGGCCCATGTCTTTCATGATGCCGAGTGCCACGGTGGATTTGCCGCAACCGGATTCCCCAACCAAACCAACGGCTTCGCCGGGCTGGACGGTGACGGAAAAGTCCATGACGGCGGGGATTTCCCGCAGTCGGGTGAAGAAGGAAATCGACAGGTTTTCGATCTCGAGGATCGGGCCGTCATGCTCCCATTTCGCCATTAACTTTTCCTCCCAGAGCGGGTTTCGGGATGCCAGATTGCGTCTGGCTTGTGTATGGCAAGCGTCATGACGTTGGTCGGCGCTTGGCTGTTAAGGATTGAGGCTTTCACGGTCATCAATCCTTCAGGCTTTCTTCGCGCAGACCGTCGGCCAAGAGGTTGAGGCCGAGGACGAGCGAGAGGAGCGACAGGGCAGGGGCGAGCGCCGGATGCAGGTAGACTTGCAGGAGGCGGCGACCGTCATTGATGGTGGAGCCCCAGTCCGGGCTTTCGGGCGAGAGGCCGAGGCCGAAGAAGCCCAAGGTGCCGAGAAGGATCGTGGTGTAGCCGATGCGGAGGCAGAAATCGACGATCAAGGGCCCGCGCGCGTTGGGCAGGATTTCCCAGAGCATGATATACCACGTGCCTTCGCCACGGGTTTGGGCGGCGGCGACGTAATCGCGGGTTTTGATGTCCATGGTGAGGCCGCGCACGATGCGGAACACGGTGGGCGAGTTCACGAAGACGACCGACACAAACACAACGAGGAGGTTCGGCGGGAAGGCGATGATGCCAAAGGGATCGGCATCCCATGCAATCCCGAGATAGAGCCAGCCGCCAATGGCGAGCGCTATGGCCGCGTAGAGATTGCGCTTTGGCGGTTGGGTGTGGAAGCGCGAGTTGATCAGCACCACGAGGAAGATGATCGGGAAGAGGAAGAGGACGCCCGCCATGTAGCGCGGGATGCCCGTGGCGACGATTTCGGGCGTGACGAGCAGGTAGAAGAGAAGGATCACCGGGAAGGCGAGAATGAGGTTCGCCACAAAGGAGAGACCCGTATCGAGGCGGCTGCCATGGTAGCCTGCGGGGAGGCCGAGGGTGATGCCGACCATGAAGGCGAAGAGCGTGGCGAAGGGGGCGATCTTGATGACTTCCCATGCGCCGACGATCATGCGGGACCAGACATCGCGGCCCAAGTTGTCACCGCCGAGGAGGTAATAGGGGTAAGCGCCTTCCGGCATCTTGCCGTTCGAGGCCACGAAGGCCGTGCCCGGCAGTTTGTTCTTCATGCGGGCGGATTGTTCGAGCACATCATGGGTGGTGATGAGATCGAAAAGCCCGCCGAACAGACCGGTGAAAACCCAGAACATGACGATGCCAAAGCCGATCATGCCGATGGGGCTGTCGAAGAGCTTACCGTAAAGGCCGAGACGGCGCTTATAGGTGATCGACAGCGCGAAGGTGGCGATCAGAGCAATCCAGACCGGGAGGAGCTGGGTGAGGATGCGGGCGAAAATACCGCCCCAAGTCAACGCTTCCATCAGATGCCCTCCTTATTTCACGCTAATGCGGGGGTTGAGATAGACATATCCGATGTCGGAGATGAGCTGGGTAATGAGCACCACAAAGACCGAGACGACCGAGACACCGAGCAGGAGTTCAATGTCGTTGTTGCCTGCGGCTTGGACGAGGGTCCAGCCGAAGCCTTTGTAGTTGAAGAGGGTTTCCACGATCACGACACCGTTCAGGAGCCAAGGGAACTGCAGCATGATGACCGTGAAGGGGGCGATCAGCGCGTTCCGGAGGGCGTGTTTCACGACGATGTTGCGGAAGCTCACGCCTTTGAGGCGGGCGGTGCGGATGTATTGCGCGGTCATGACTTCGGCCATGGAAGCGCGGGTCATGCGGGCGATGTAGCCCATGCCGTAAAGGGCGATGGTGAGGACGGGCAGGGTGAAGTTGTTGAAGGTCGCACCATCCATCGCGGAGGCGGCGGAACCGTTGAACCACTTGAGGCCCATTGTGGTGGAGGAAAACACCGAGATGAAGACCACGCCCGAGACGTATTCGGGGGTCGCGGTGGTGAGAATAGAGAATGAGGAGAGCGAGCGGTCGAGGCGGGAGCCTTCGCGCATGCCTGCGAGGATGCCGACGATGAGGGCAGTGGGGACCATAACGGCCATGACCCAGAACATCAGGATACCGGTGAGCGAGAGGCGGGTGCTGACCACATCGAGGACGGGTTGCTTGAACACTTGGCTGCGGCCCCAATCGCCTTGCAGGACGCCACAGAAGGTGGGCGCGCCTTCGCCTGTGCCGCCGAGAGGGATGCATTTGCCACGAAGCTGGCCATCGGTGCCGTCGATCACGTAACCGGGCAGGACCCCGAGCCATTGGCCGTATTTGACGACGAGCGGTTGCGAATAGCCGCGATTGGCAAGCCAGCGCTCGACCTCGGCGTCGGTCATGCGCATTTCGCCTTGGGTCTTGGCGAGCTTTTCGAGGTTTGGTGGTAGGTTGGTCAAAAAGAAGACCACAAAGGTCAAGCAAAGCGCGGTGAGGATCATGACCCCAACGCGGCGCAAAATAAACAATCCCATGAGGGCCCCCTGTGGTTCAGGCGCGGCGGGTCATACCCCGCTCTTGGTCCGGTTTTCCGGGTGGTGGGCCGCCCCCCGCGAGAGGGGCGGCCAGCGTTATCAGGCCTTGAAGCCGAGTTTATGCACGTGGATCTCGAACGAGGGGTGCATGTCTCCGCCAACGACTTCCGGCTTGTGGTGGCGATAGAGCGAGCGCCAGTAGGGCTGGATGAACACGGCGTTGTCACGCAGGATGTTCTCGATGTCGGCCATCACTTCACGGCGCTTGTCTGCATCCGCGATGGACATCGCTTGTGCGAGCTTGGCGTCGAAATCAGCGTTTGCAAACGCGGTTTCGTTCCAGGCTTCACCGGAGCGATAGGCCAGTGCGAGCACCTGAACGCCGAGCGGACGGTGGTTCCATTCGGTGATGGAGAAGGGATACTTCGTCCAGTCGTTCCAGAAGGTCGAGCCGGGGAGCACGGTGCGCTTGATGGCGATACCTGCGTCACGGATCTGGGCGGCAATCGCGTCACCCGAGTTCTTGTTGAAGCCATCGTCGAGGGTGATGAGTTCGAACTCGTAATCGGCCATGCCGATTTCGCCGAGAAGCGCCTTGGCGCCTGCCGGATCGTGCTTCGGACGGCCGATGTCGGCGTATTCCGGGTGCACGGGGGCGACGTGGTGGTTGTCGGCGGTGACGCCGAGGCCGTTGTAGCCGAGTTCAAGAACAACAGCGTTATCAACAGCTTGGCTGAGAGCCTGGCGGGCTTTCACATCGCCGAAGACGACTTTGCCGTCCTTTTCGGTGATCTGGTTGAAGCGGGCGACGATGGTTGCGCCGGTGACCACTTCGGACTTGGTCCAGCCGATACCGTCCGCGATTTCGATGAATTCGCCGACGTTTTGGTAGAGCATGTCGACTTCGCCGGAATCAACGGCGGCAACCCATGCGGCGGGGTCGGAGCCGTAGTCGACGAATTCGATACGGTCGAGAGCCGCGCCTGCACCCCAGTAGGTGTGGTTGGCGTTCTTCACGAGAACAGCTTTCACGCCGACTTCGAGCGACTCGGGCAGGTAGGCGCCAGTGCCGACGGGGGTCGAGAGAATGTCCTGCAGGTTGGTCGAGGGGTGGATCACGGCGGCGGGGTAGTCGGCCATGCCGGGGAGGATCGTGATGTCGGAGGCGGAGGCCACCAGTTTCACGGTCATCGGGTCGACGAGGGTGATCGCGCCGTCGCGGGCCTTGTTGGTGGCGGGGTCGATGAGCGACGCCATACGGCCAGCCATCGAGTTGCCTTCAACGGTCTTGTCGCACCAGTAGTTGATGAGCCAGACGAGGTGTTCGCCAGTCCAGTCGTCGCCGTTGTTCCACTTCACGCCCGGACGGACTTTGAGAGTGTATTCAGTGGCGTCGTCGTTCACTTCCCAGCCTTCGAGCAGCATCGGGGTGAAGGAGCCGTCACGCTCGTACTGGACGAGGTATTCGAGCCAGCCGCGGGCGAAGTTGGAGATCTGGGTCCAGTCCCATGTGCGCGGATCTTTCAGCGCCATGACTTCCTGCTGGATCTTAAGCGTGCCGCCGGCCTGCATGTGCGAGGCGGCTTCTGCGGGCTTACCGAGGCCGCCCAGCGTGTAGGCCGCTGCGGCGGTCAGGCCGAGTGCGGTGGTGCGGGTGAGGAATTCACGGCGGCTCAGGCGGCCTGCTTTGAATTCTTCGGCATACATTTTGGCGGCGGTATGAATTCCGGCGCTCTGCGTCATATCTTTCGGCATTGTCTACTCCCTGTGACAACCGTCGTTTTATTTTCCACCCACTATTTTGCCCTGTCTTTTGAACAGGGTTTAGCAGGATCGGTCGCGCCCGCATTCGGCACCAGATTGACGCCTGCGTCAATGCGCGCATTCGGCATTTGTGATGCAAAAAGCGACACGCACCCCAATCGAATGCGACCAGACTAGTGCCCGAGATGCAAGCCCAAAGACCCTACGTCACCCTAAGTTGAAGCGCTGATACGTGTTTATTAGGAGACGTGTGTGCGACGGAGGGCGGTTGGTGATTGGCTCGTATGATTCTGCAAGAAGCGGGTGAAATATGCGGCGGAACCGAAGCCAAGATCGGCCGCGATCACCTGAAAGGGCATAGAGGAGAATTCGACCTTCTCGCGTGCGGCGTGCAGGGTGCGCTGCGTGATGATGTCTGCGGCTGTCAGGTCCGAGACCTGCTTGCAGACGCGCGAGAGATGGGTCGGGGTAACGCCCAGATCCTGTGCATAGTCTGCCATTGGCTTCCCGCCTTTGTACTCGCGCGCGAC
This sequence comes from Paracoccaceae bacterium, assembly GCA_009922885.1. Classification (GTDB taxonomy): domain Bacteria; phylum Pseudomonadota; class Alphaproteobacteria; order Rhodobacterales; family Rhodobacteraceae; genus UBA9554. Next base: position 3,996 of record RFUP01000059.1, on the reverse strand, counting down.
TTGGGCACAGAAGGCGCGCACGAGGCGCAGAGCGGCGGTGGGGCGCGGATCGGACGGCGCATCGAGCAAGAAGCGACGGAACCAGACCGACAACAGAGCGGCATGGGCGCGGGCGGCTTCTTCGCCGAAGGGGCTGGCGGACTGAAGTTCACGCGCCATGCTTTCGAGACGACCAGTAACTTCGCTTTGGGCCTGCACATCGCGGACGCGGAGCAAGCAGTGCTCCGGTGGGAAGCCAAGGCCGTTTCCAGCCGGAAGGGAAAGAGCCAGGACGTTACTTTGCTTGCCCAAGTCGAGGCCGAACAATGTGCCCGCAGGAATCCACAGCAGATTGTGCGTGCTGATACCGCGACGGTGGCCTTGCAAGAGCGCCCGCCCTTGCCCGCGCGTGACCCAGATCAGGAGGTCATAGGGGAGATCGTGCAGCAATTCCAAACGCCATGGCGCGCCGCCCATGAGATTGGTCAGCGTGGAAATTTGCAGTGACTGGCCGTTTGGTGGCATTGCTCGGCATCTGGTGTGATTATTGCTTTGGGATAGTTAAGCATATCCATTAGGCAATTAATACCCGAAATATTGTTGGAAAAAGATAAGCGCCGCGCGAGTTTTATGGAGCTGGCGCGTTGGCCTTATGAAGAAGGATCCCACGGCGCCCATGTTTTCATCCGGGCGCGGAACCAAGTGCGCTGGCGCTTGGCGTATTGGCGGGTGGCAATGGTGGCGGCCTCTTGCGCTTCTGAAAGAGTGCATGCGCCTTGGAGGTAAGCGATGAGTTCGGGCGCGCCGATAGCTTTGGAGGAGAGGTGCGCCGGATCCCAATCCGGGAGGTTTTCTTCGGCTTCGGCCAAGGCCCCCTCTTCAAGCATCGCGGCAAAACGACGAGCGATCCGGGCGTTGAGCCAATCGACAGGGGCATCTGCGACAATGGGCTGGGCCTGCTTGAGAGGCAGGAGAGGCGGCGGGGTTTGCGCTTGCCAGCGCGCGATGCCTTTGCCAGTGGCTTTCAGCACTTCCCAAGCGCGTTGAACGCGGGCGCGGTTGTTGAGGTCGATGCGGGCGGCGCTTTCGGGGTCGAGGCCTGCGGTGAGGATTTCTAGCGTGAGCGTGTCGGCCTCGGCGCGAATTTCCGCAGGTGTGGCGGGGATTTCCGCCAGTCCTTCGGTGAGGGCGGAAAGATAGAGGCCGGTGCCGCCAACGATCACGGGTCGCTCCGGGCCATTCAGAAGTGGTTTCAGATCGCGGAGCCAGTGACCTACGGAATAGGGCGCGGATTTGGCGATATGCCCGTAGAGTGCGTGGGGGCGGCGCGCCTCCTCGGCCTCAGAGGGGCGGGCGGTGAGAATGCGCCAGTTTGCAAATACTTGAATTGCATCAGCATTTACGACGATACCGCCTTGCGCTTCGACGATCGCGGTGGCCAGCGCGGACTTGCCGCTGGCGGTGGGGCCAGCGATCAGAACGGGCTTTTTCGGCGAAAGAGTTGCGATCAGGGTGTCGATTGGCATGGTGCGGGTCTAGCGGCTCCGGTAAGGGAAGGCGAGAGGCGCATTGAATACGGACGCGGTTTCGTCCATTTTGCGCGCGATCACCAGAAAGAGGATAGAACCATGGCTGAACCTGTGTCGCAGACTAAATTTCGTCGCGTGATGCTCAAGATCTCTGGGGAAGCCTTGATGGGAGATCAGGGATTCGGGCTGCATCCGCCGACAGTTGAGCGGATCGCGCGCGAAGTGAAATCGGTGCACGATATGGGCGTCGAGATTTGCATGGTGATCGGGGGCGGCAACATCTTCCGCGGGCTGCAGGGCTCTGCTCAGGGGATGGAGCGGACCACGGCCGATTACATGGGGATGCTGGCAACGGTGATGAACGCGCTGGCGATGCAGTCGGCGCTGGAAACGCTGGGCGTGTTCACGCGGGTGATTTCGGCCATTCCGATGGACCAGATCTGCGAACCCTACATTCGCCGCCGTGCCGTGCGGCACTTGGAAAAGAAGCGCGTTTGCATTTTCGCGGCGGGCACGGGTAACCCCTACTTCACCACAGATACCGCTGCGGCGCTGCGCGCCTCGGAGATGGCATGCGAAGCGATCTTCATGGGCAAGCAGGTGGACGGGATTTATGACAGTGATCCGAAGAAAAACCCGAACGCGAAGCGCTTCGAGCGGATCAGCTATGACGATGTTCTGCGCGACAATTTGAAGGTAGCGGATGCTTCGGCAATCGCACTTTGCCGCGACAACAAGATGCCTTTGGTGGTATTCAGCCTCGACGAGCCGGGCGGGTTCCGTGGTATCCTCGCGGGCGAGGGCACCTATACAACCGTGCACGGCTGAGGGTAGAAGGGCGCAATTCGCCTGACGACGAGCAGAAGGAAGAGATAAATGTCCGACGAGATCGAGATCGATACCGACGACCTGGAACGCCGCATGGAAGGCGCGATGAATTCGCTGAAAGTGGAATTCGCGTCTCTGCGGACGGGGCGTGCCTCGGGGTCGATGCTGGAGCCTATCCAGGTGGAAGCCTATGGCCAGATGACGCCGATCAACCAGCTGGGGACGGTGAACGTGCCGGAGCCGCGCATGGTGACGATCAACGTCTGGGATAAGGGCATGGTTGCGCATGTGGAAAAAGCCATTCGCAACAGCGGCTTGGGGATCAATCCTCAACTGAATGGCACGATCATCATGTTGCCTATTCCGGAACTCAACGAAGAGCGTCGCCGCGAGTTGACGCGGGTTGCCGCGCAATATGCGGAACATGCGCGTGTGGCGATCCGCAACGTGCGCCGTGACGGGATGGACCAGATCAAGAAGGCGAAGGCGGCGGGCATGTCCGAGGACGATCAGAAGTTCTGGGAAAGCGCCGTGCAGGACCTGACGGACAAGTTCATCAAGAACGTCGATGGTGCGCTTGAGACGAAGCAAGCCGAGATTATGCAGGTCTGACCTGCGCGAGGGAGGGGCCTGCCAATGGCCGCCAAGCCGATTTCAGGACCACCACGGCATGTGGCCATTATCATGGATGGCAATGGCCGTTGGGCGACGATGCGAGGGCGGCCGCGGCTGTTTGGACATCACGCAGGCGCAAAGCGTGTACGTGAAATCGTTGAGGCCTGCCCGGATCTCGGGGTGAAGTATCTGACGATTTTCGCCTTCTCGACGGAAAACTGGAAGCGCACACAAGTGGAAGTGGCGGGGCTGATGAGCCTGTTCCGCCGCTACATCGCCAAGGAAGCGCGGGCGCTTTTCGAGGAAGGTGTGCGAGTGCGGTTCATCGGGGACCGTGTGCGGCTGGATAAGAAGCTGCAAGCGTTGATGGATGAGTTGGAAACGCTCACCGCAAAGAATGATCGCGTGAACCTGACCATCGCGATCAATTACGGGGGCCGCGATGAGGTGGCACGTGCTACGAAGCGGCTGGCGGAAGACGTGGCAAACGGCAAGCTTTCGCCCGAGGAAGTGAATGAAGAAACGCTGCCAAAGTATTTGGATACTTGCGTTTTACCCGATCCGGACCTTGTGATCCGCACAAGCGGCGAGGCGCGGATCTCGAACTTTTTGCTGTGGCAGTCGGCCTATGCGGAATACGAGTTTATCGACACGCTCTGGCCGGATTTCACCCGCGATGTCTTCACGGCGCTGGTCGCGCGGTATGGCAATCGGGAGCGGCGGTTCGGCGGGGTGCTGGGATGAGTGACCAGATTGGCAAATGGGGCGATCTCGCACCGCGCTTGATGAGTGCCGTTGTGCTGATCGCGGTTGGGGCGTTCGAGATTTACACGGGCGGGCACGGGTTCCATTTTCTGGTGGCGCTGATTTGCGGGGCGATGGCGTGGGAACTGGTGCGGATGATTTCGCCCGCACAAGTGCGTCAAGCGCAGACCATGGGGTTGATCGTTGGGGCTGCGGTTATGAGCGTAGCCTATGTGCCCTTGGCTTTAGGTCTGCCGCTCCTGTTGGCGCCTGTGATGATCGGTATTGCTCTGCTGGGCCG
>RFUP01000580.1 GCA_009922885.1 Paracoccaceae bacterium | reverse complement strand
GATCGAATCGATGGAGGAAATCCTGAGACGCGGCAGATCGGGGATCAGCTTGAGGATCCGCATGACGAGATCGCCCAAGCGCGGTTCGCCGGGGAGATCGGCCCCCCATGAGGTGAGATCGACGCCCGTGAGCACCACTTCGTTGAAGCCTTTGCCGACAAGGCGCTTGATCTGTTCGATTACCACGCCTGCGGGCACCGAGCGGGAATTGCCGCGCCCGAAGGGGATGATGCAGAAGGTGCAGCGGTGGTCGCAGCCGTTTTGCACCTGCACATAGGCGCGATGGCGGCCGAAACCGTCGATCAGGTGGCCTGCGGTTTCGGTGACGGACATGATGTCGTTTACCTGCACACGCTCGGTTTCACCGATGAAATCGGGGCCGAGGCGGGCCCATGTTTCGGGCTGCATCTTCTCGGTGTTGCCGATCACATGATCGACCTCATCCATCGCGGTAAAGGTTTCTGGCTCGGTTTGCGCGGCGCAGCCCGTGACGATGATTCGCGCCTGCGGGTTCTCGCGGCGGAGGCGGCGGATTTCCTGACGCGCTTTCTTGACGGCTTCGGCGGTGACCGCGCAGGTGTTCACGATCACCGCGCCATTCACGCCTGCCTGTTCGGCAAGTTCTTTCATCGCCTCGGTTTCATAGGCGTTGAGGCGGCAGCCGAGCGTGGCGAAAATTGGGGGCTTCACAGTCATTCGACGCTCCGCAGGAATTGGTCGGTGAATGTGCCATCGGCCACATGCATCGTGCCGCCAATCATCCAGACGCCATCCTCGCGCCAGTCGATATGGAGAGTGCCGCCGTCAAGGTCGATGCGCACTTTGCGCCCGGTGAGCCCGCGCCGGGCCGCTGCAACGGCTGTGGCGCAAGACGACGAGCCAGAGGCAAGGGTGACGCCAACACCGCGCTCCCAGACTCGCATCCGCAGGTGATCGGGGCCGATCACTTGGGCGAATTGCACGTTCGTGCGCTGGGGATAGAGCGGGTGATGTTCGGTTTCCGCGCCGCGTTTTTCGAGATCGACCGCTGCGGCATCCTCGACGAAGAAGGTGCAATGCGGGTTGCCTATGCCTGTGGCTGTGGGAGCGCCTTCAATGGGAAGTTCGAGCGTGTCCATTTCGCGGGCGAGCGGGATTTCATGCCAGAGAAGCTGCGGCTGGCCCATGTTCACGGCTGTGAGCCCGTTGCCGGCATCTTCCGCAAAAAGCGTGCCGCGATCCGTGGTGAGGGTGAGCTTCGATTGGCCCGTTTCATCCATAATGTAGCGCGCGATGCAGCGGGTGGCGTTGCCGCAGGCGGCGGAGGTGGAGCCGTCTGAATTGTAGAAGACCAGATGCGCATCGGCGTTGCCGCGAGATTCGATTACGGCCAACTGGTCGAATCCGATGCCGCGATGACGGTCAGCGATGGCTTTCACGAGGGCTTCGGAAAGTTTTTTTTCTTCCTGGCGCGCATCGATCACGACGAAGTCGTTCCCGAGACCATGCATTTTCATGAAAGGAAGGGCCATTTTGCGCGCTTTCTCGTG
>RFUP01000579.1 GCA_009922885.1 Paracoccaceae bacterium | reverse complement strand
AAATCCTTGAGCCAGATATTCACCGCCGAAAGCGGCGTGTAATCGGCATCCAGCACATGCGGCGCGCGGTTCTGGAACATCCACGAATTCCCCGCCGATTGCGTGATCACCGAATAAACCTGCCGCAAATCAAGCCCTTGGCTCAGCGCAAAGGCCAAAGCCTCGCCCATCAGCGCGATCTGCGATCCGGCGAGAAGCTGGTTCACCGCCTTCATCGCCGACCCGCCCCCGATTTCGCGGCCCAAGTCATGCACCACGGCCGCCATCGCCTCCAACGCAGGCTTCGCCGCTGCAAAGGCTGCTTCCGAGCCCGATGCCATGATCGAAAGCTCCCCCGAAGCCGCCCGCGCCGCCCCGCCCGAAATCGGCGCATCAAGATACAAAAGCCCCAAGGCCTCCGCCCGCGCTGCCATATCCCGCGCGAACTCCGGCGAGACCGTCGCGCAAGACACGATCACCCCGCCCTTCGGCATCTGCGCCGCGATCCCCTCTGCCCCGAAAAGCACCGCTTCGGTCTGCGCCGCGTTCAACACCACGATCACCGCCACAGCGCTTTCCGCCGCCGCATCAGCCAATCCGGCGGCCACACCGCCCGCCTCCACCAGCGCTTCCGCACGCCCCGGAACCACGTCGAAACCCGATACAGCATGACCCGCCCGCACGAGCGATTTCGCCATACCCATGCCCATCGAGCCCAGCCCGACCACCGTCATCCGCGCCATGCGTTTCTCCCCCCGAGGATCCTTCGGCTCAATTTGGTATACCAAATCCAAGAATAGGCGAAGGCACCAGACTGTCAATGCGCGACGACACCCGCGCGCACCCCGTCTTGTTCACGCGAAGGCGGGTTTAAAGCCCCTCGAACTCACAGAGCACATGCACCGCCATGCCCATGGCCTCTAACTTCTTGCGCCCGCCCAGTTCCGGCAGGTCCACCACGAAAGCACAGCCCATGATCTCGCCGCCCAGCCGCTCCACCAGCTTGATCCCGGCTTCCGCCGTGCCCCCCGTCGCCAGAAGGTCATCCACCAGCAAAATCGTCTCGCCTGCGGTGATCGCATCGTCATGCACCTCCACCACCGCTTCGCCATATTCGAGCTTGTATTCCTCGCTGATCACCGCCCCCGGCAGCTTCCCCTTCTTCCGGATCGGCACGAAGCCGCAGCCCAGCTGATGCGCCACAGCGCCGCCAAGGATAAACCCGCGCGCCTCCAACCCAACCACCTTGTCGATCCGCTGCCCCGCATAGGGATGCAACAACTGGTCGATGCACATCCGGAACCCGCGCGGATCGGCAAAAAGCGTCGTCACATCGCGAAAGAGGATCCCCTCATGCGGAAAGTCGACGATGGTGCGGATGTAATCCTTGACGGTCTTCATAGCGGCTCCTTCAGCTCATCGCGGCGGATAATGGCGCTGCAACACCATGATATCCTGCACGCCCAAATCCTTACGCGCATTGCTGTCTTCCGAAAAGATCGAGCGCGTGTTGTACCAGGGATTGCGGATATCGGTCATCAATCCCAAGGC
>RFUP01000578.1 GCA_009922885.1 Paracoccaceae bacterium | reverse complement strand
GGCATGCCGGGCAAACAATTGTCGATCGATAGCGATATGAGCGCGGGCGCGATCACCCACGCCGAAGCCAAGGCGCGGCGCGAGAAGGAGCAATTGGAAACCACGTTCTTCGGCTCGCTCGACGGTGCATCCAAATTCGTTAAAGGCGATGCCGTGGCGGGGCTATTGATCACGCTTTTGAACCTTCTGGTCGGCGTTGCCATGGGCACTTTTGTCCATGGAATGGACATTGGGCGGGCGTTTGAGACCTATGCGATCCTGACTGTGGGTGACGGCTTGGTCACACAGATCCCCGCCGTCATCATTTCGATCGCGGCCGCTCTGCTTCTGGCGCGTGGCGGTACGTCCGGATCGACGGATCGCGCGCTTTTTGCCCAGCTTGCGCGCTTTCCGGAGGCGCTTGGAACCGTCGCCGTGCTGATGCTCTTTTTCGCTTTTGTGCCGGGCTTGCCGTTCTGGCCATTCTTAAGCGGCGCGGCGATTCTTGGCGGGATCGCGTGGCGTCAGCGGGGCGAGAACAATGCGCCGGAAGATGATCTGCCGCTGGAGCCTGACATCAAGCCGGAGCGCCCGATTGGCGATCTGCTCGATCTGGACGATATCCATGTGAAATTCGCCCCCGATCTGGTGGCGATGGCCCTCGATCCGGGAACGGGGCTTGATGTCCGCATTGGCAACATGCGGCAGCATGTCATTTCGAGCTATGGCCTGATCTTGCCCGAGATCCGCTTGACGGATGATCCGGCCCTGCCTTCGGGCGCCTATACGATCCATATCCAGGGCGTGGAGCGGGCGAAGGCACGCTTGCGGGTTGGTATGGTGCTGGCGCTGGTGGGCGATGACACGGCGGATTTGCCGAGCGGCGAGGATGTTCGCGAACCGGTTTATAATGCCCCTGCCCGTTGGATTTCCGCAGCCGATGAAGAGGCGGCGGCGGCCACGGGTTCCACGCTCGTGACCGCCCCCGAGATTTTGGCGACCCACCTTTTGGAAGTGATCCGTCGCAACCTGAGCCGCCTTCTGACGATGCGCGCGCTGCGCCGGCAACTCGATGAATTGTGCAAGCTTTCGGATCCTTCGCGCGCCGAAGCGAACAAGCGGTTCCTCGACGAGATGATCCCGGAGCGCGTGCCCATGGACGTGTTGCATGGCGTCTTGCGCCTGCTTCTGGAAGAACAGGTCTCGATCCGGAACCTGCCTCTGATCCTCGAAGCGATTGCCGAGCTTCGGGGCAGAGTGCAGTCTGTCGAAGCCATGACAGAACATGTCCGCCAGCGCTTGGGTTTCCAGCTGGTTGCAGCGTTGAAGCGGGAAGATGGCACTCTGCCGCTGGTGCAACTCGAACCGGATTGGGAGGAGCTATTCAGCACCTATCAACTGGATGCGACCTCCGGCATGGATGTCGCCCTGCCGCCCGATGTGTTCAACCGCTTGGCCGCTGCGATTGCAGAGCGCGTGCGGGAAACAGCGGAGCGGGGGTTGCATCCGGCGTTGATCACGTCGTCGCGACGGCGCAGGTTCCTGCGCTCG
>RFUP01000577.1 GCA_009922885.1 Paracoccaceae bacterium | reverse complement strand
GAATCCGTGAGCCAGATCGAGGTTTGCGCCAGATGGCTGCCGATCAGAGGCAGGCCCAGGGTCAAAATGGATTTAACATGTTCATTACGGGTCATGCGATAGCGCTAAACCCGCTCGGAAGCACTTTCAAGCCACGCCGTCACACCGCGCGCATCAAAAACTGAAACGCTGCCAGAGCCACCACGGACCCCGCCACAATTTCCAAGGCAGACATCGCCCGCAGAATGCCGCGCCCTTCCGCGATCTGCGCCAGCACCCCTTCGCGCATGGTCACAGCGGCCACGGCGACCAAAAGCGTCACCGAGGCCGTGCCCAGACCCATGGCGAAAACACCCGCGATACCCGCCGCATGGATGCCCATTTTCGCCGTGATGATCAGCAGGAAAATCGCCCCTGTGCAGGGCCGGATCGCCACCGCACCGATCAGCACAAGCGCATCTCGCAAGGAATGCACCTCCGCCACCTGCTCTGGCGTCGGCCCATGGGCATGGCCGCAACCGCAATTTGCATCATGCATATGGTCGTGCGCATGCCCATGCCCCGCGCCATGCTCCGCCTCCGGCCGAAACGCCCCATAAGCCCGCCGCATGCCCCGCGCCAGAAGCCACAGCCCAACCCCCGCGATTGCCGCATAAGAGACAGGCGCAAACCAGTCCTCCGCCGCGCCTTCCAGCGCCGCCTTGCCAAGCTGCAAAACCCAAATCCCGAAATACACGAGCAAAACGGCCGATCCGGCCTGCGCCAAGCTCGACGCCACCGAAAGCGCCCCCAAGCGCGTGAGCGAAACACGCTGCGCCATGCCATAGCCGCCAATCAGGATCTTGCCATGCCCCGGCCCCGCCGCATGGAAAAATCCGTAGGCAAAACACAATACCAAGAGTGAAAACAACGCTCCGGGTTGGCCCGCTTTCAGCGCCCGCACGATCCGCGCCATAGCGGTCTGCGCCTCGTGCTGCCCCTCAGCGGCCCAACGGTCCAGCACCGCCATGCCGCCCAGCCCCCATAGCCACACCGCAACAGCCAGAACCGCCGCTACAGGTAACAGCCAAGCAAGCCGCCCTGCGCTCACTTCCCGCATTCCACCCTCACAACATCCGCAAATGCTTCGCCAACTTCCGGGTATTCATCATCATCCTTCGGCGGGTTCTTATAAAGCGCCTCTTCGACCAGCGTATACGCCTTGTCGAGGTCCGCCGCCTCAATCCCCACTGTGCATCCCTCGGGTGCCGTTACCCGCCCTTGCAAATCATAGGCTGTGTAAAACGTCGGATCGTAAGCCCGCAGCGTGAGCGCGGAAACCGGCTCCGCAAAGCGCCTCACGTGGCCCGAAACCAGCATCCCGTTTTCCAGCACCGTTTGCGTGGCAACAGGTGTTCCCAAAGCAAGCGGCAACCCGCCCGCCCCGACGGCGTAAAGATCGCCTTGAAACCCTTCGATCCAGTTCAGATCGAAGCCCTTGATCTTCTGCAATTCTGCATCCGTCAGCACCCCGTCGGCATCTGGATCAAGCCCCATGTCCTCAAGGATCAG
>RFUP01000576.1 GCA_009922885.1 Paracoccaceae bacterium | reverse complement strand
GTGACGGGAAAGCCGAAGGTGCTGGTGTTCAACGGCTGCTATCACGGCACCGTGGATGACGCGATGGTGGTGCTGGATCAGGGCCAGACGGTGAACCGACCGGGCCTCGTGGGCCAAGTGACGGACCTGAGCACACTGGCGGTCTCGGTGGAATTCAACGATCTGGCGGGCGTGGAAGCGGCTTTGGCCAAGGGTGATGTGGCGGCGGTGCTAACGGAGCCTGTAATGACCAATTCCTGCATGGTTTTGCCCGAACCCGCTTTCTTGCAGGGCCTTCGCGACCTCACGCGCCGCTACGGTGCGCTTCTGATGATCGACGAGACGCATACGCAAAGTTCGGGGCATGGGGGATATACCCGGGTGCACGGGCTCGACCCTGATATGTTCGTTGTGGGGAAATGCGTGGCGGGCGGCTTGCCCACTGCCGTGTGGGGGATGCGGGCTGCGGTGGCGGAGCGCTTCGCGGCCTATAACGAAACACGGCCCTCAGGCCATTCCGGCATGGGCACGACGCTTTCGGCCAATCCGCTGCAATTCGCAGCACTTCTGGCAACGCTTCGCGAAGTGGCCACGCCGAAGGCCTTCGCCAAGATGGAAAAGGGCGCGGCGCGATTGGCCAAGGGGCTATCCGCGGCAATCACCGAAGCGCAAGCGCCTTGGCACGTGGTGCGCGTGGGGGCGCGGGTGGAATTCATCTGTGCGCCGGGGCCTTTGAAGAACGGAACAGAAGCCGCGAGCGCCCATGCCCATGCGGTGGAAGCCGCCGTGCATCTGGGGCTTCTCAATCGTGGCTCGCTGATTGCGCCGTTCCACAATATGATGCTGGTCTCGCCCGTGACCACGAAAACCCAGATCGACCGATTGATCGCCAATTTCCGCACCGTTCTGGCGGTGCTTTTCCCGAAAGACTGAGCCATGACCTGCCCTACCGGAGCCACCCTCGCCGAGGCCGAAGCCTTCCTCGCCGCCCATCCCGAGATCGAGGCGGTTGACCTCATCCTCACGGATTCGAACGGGATCGCGCGGGGAAAGATCATCCGGCGGCATGAGCTTCTGTCGATCTACAAGAACGGGCGCGGGTTTCCGATTTCGATCCTTGGCCTCGATATCGTCGGCGAGGATGTGCACGAGACGGGCCTCATCTGGGATCAGGGCGATGGCGACCTGAAAGCCTGGCCCCTGCCCGGCACTCTGGTGCCCCTGCACAACACCAAGCCGCCGCGCGCAGAAGTGCTATGGGGCTTTACGAACTGGATGGCCGCCCCATGACCTCCGACCCCCGCCATGCGCTGGCGCGCCAAGTGGAGGCGATGGCGGCGGAGGGGCTTTATCCGGCAGCGGCTTTCGAGTTGGAGTTCTTCCTCCTCGACAATCGCCGCGACGAATTTGGCCGCGTACGGCCCGCACCCGCCGTGCTCGACGGGCGCACCTCAGGCAAGACGGAGGTCTATTCCGTGGATCACCTCCACGGCATGTTGCCCTTGTTTTCGGACATTTACAAAGGCGCGGAAGTGGCTGGAATCACGGCAG
>RFUP01000575.1 GCA_009922885.1 Paracoccaceae bacterium | reverse complement strand
AGGGCGAGCGGGCGGCTTTGCCAACCTTCAGTCAATACCTCCAGCGTTCCTGCAACGGCATCGACGCGCACGTGGTCTCCGTCTTGCAGTTTTGCCAGCGGGCCACCCATGGCGGCCTCCGGGCTCAGGTGGATTGCTGCGGGCACCTTGCCGCTCGCGCCAGACATCCGGCCATCGGTCACAAGCGCCACTTTCAACCCGCGATCCAGCAGAACCGAAAGCGTGGGCGTGAGGCCGTGAAGCTCGGGCATCCCGTTGGCGCGCGGGCCTTGGAAGCGAACAACCACAACCACATCCGAGGTAAACTCTCCCGCCTTGAACGCGGCCTTCACCGCGTCTTGCGTTTCGAACACCCGCACAGGGGCTTCCACCACGCGCAATTCCGGCGCAACGGCCGAGGTTTTCATCAAGGCGCGGCCGAGGTTGCCATCAAGCATCGCGAGGCCGCCTTCGCTCTGGAAGGGGTCAGCGGCGGGTTTCAGGATCTTCTCGTTCTGCGACACGCGCGGGCTCGCGCGCCATTCCACAGCCTCACCCTTGAGGAAGGGTTCCTCGGTGTAGCGCGAAAGGCCTTTGCCTGCGACGGTCAGGACATCCTCGTGCAGGAGGCCAGCAGCAAGCAATTCACCGATCACGAAGGCAATCCCGCCTGCGGCATGGAAATGGTTCACATCGGCCAGCCCGTTCGGGTAAACCCGCGCCACAAGCGGCGTGATTTCCGAAAGCGCTGCGAAATCCTCCAGATCAAGCACGATCCCCGCCGCCCGCGCCATCGCTGGCAGGTGCAACACGAGGTTCGTCGATCCTCCTGTCGCCATCAGCCCGACGATCCCGTTCACGAAGCCCTCTTCGGAAAGGATATGGCAAAGCGGCGTATAGTCACTGCCGCCTGCCGTGATCTCCAAAGCGCGGGTTGCGGCACGGGCCGTGAGCGCTTCACGCAACGCGCCATCGGGCGGCACAAAGGCCGATCCCGGCAAATGTAGGCCCATCACTTCCATGAGCATCTGGTTCGAGTTGGCCGTGCCATAGAAGGTGCAAGTGCCAATGCCGTGGTAGCTCGCCATCTCGGCCGCCATCAACTCGGCGCGGCCCACTTCGCCCGCCGCGTATTTCTTGCGGACATTGGCTTTTTCCGCATTGGGCAACCCGCTCGACATCGGGCCTGCGGGCACGAAAATCCCCGGCAGATGCCCGAAAGTGGCCGCCGCCATCACGAGTCCCGGCACGATCTTGTCGCACACACCGAGGAAAAGTGCCGCGTCATATACATTGTGCGAAAGCGCCACGCCTGCGGCCAGCGCGATCACATCGCGCGAGAAGAGCGAAAGCTCCATCCCCGCCTCACCTTGTGTCACGCCATCGCACATCGCGGGAACGCCCCCCGCCACCTGAGCGGTGCCGCCAGAACTACGCGCGGCTTGGCGGATCAGTTCGGGATAGGTCTCGAACGGGCGATGCGCCGAAAGCATGTCATTATAGGCGGTAACAATGCCGATATTGCCTTTGCTTTCGGAAGCCATCCGCGCC
>RFUP01000574.1 GCA_009922885.1 Paracoccaceae bacterium | reverse complement strand
GTGGTGCCTTCGGTGCTTTTGGCCTTGGCGCGGCATGCGGTGGGGCTGGCGGCGACATTGCAGGCAGCGGGGATGCCCCGGCAGGAGCGGGATGGCTCGGCGTGGTTCACGGAATGGCTGACGCTGCCGGAACTGTGCCTCTCGGCCTCTTCCGCACTTTTCCGTGCCAAGGATCTGGCGGAAACGCTGGCCCCGCGTACCGAGCAGATGCGGGCGGCGCTTACAGGAGGGCAGAACCTGATCCATGCGGAAGCGCTTTCCTTCCGTTTGGCCGAACATATGCCGCGCCCCGAGGCGCAGGCGGCGATCAAGGCTTTGGCCGGAGAGGCCGGAAAAACCGGAGCCGATCTGGCTGATCTGGCGCGGGCGGCTTACCCCGATGTTCCGTTGGAGGATGTCTTCGCGCCCGAGAGCCAGATGGGCCATGCGCCCGAGGATGCCCGCGCCTTCGTGCGGCGGGTGCGCGGGGCCTGATGCCGCCGCTGCCGCTCCTTTTCATTCTCGCAACGGTCACCATCGACGCGATGGGGATCGGGTTGATCCTGCCGGTGATGCCGGATCTGATCCGCGAGGTGGCAAGCGGAGATCTGGCGCAAGCGGCGATCTGGGGCGGGGTGCTTTCGACGGCGTTCGCAGTGATGCAGTTTCTCTTTTCGCCCATGGTCGGGAGCCTGTCAGACGCGGTGGGGCGGCGGCCTGTGCTTTTGGTTTCACTGATCGTGATGGCGCTCGATTACGTGGTGATGGCGGTTGCGGGATCGATCTGGCTGCTTCTGGCGGGGCGGATCGTGGGCGGGATCACGGCGGCCACGCATTCGACGGCGCAGGCCTATGTGGCGGATGTGTCGCCACCGGAGAAGAAGGCGCAGAATTTCGGGTTGATCGGTGCAGGCTTCGGGTTGGGGTTTGTTCTAGGGCCTGTGCTGGGCGGGCTTCTGGCGGAATGGGGCACGCGCGCGCCGTTCTGGGCGGCGGCTGGGCTTGCGGGCGGCAATGCGCTTCTGGGCTGGATCGTGCTGAAAGAAAGCGTGACGGAGCGGACGCGGCGGGCCTTCCGCTGGTCAAGCGCGAACCCTTTCGCGACCTTCAAGCTGATCGGCAAAATGCCGGGGCTTTCGGCGCTTTTGTGGGTGTTCTTCCTCTACCATCTTGCGGGCGCGGTTTATCCGGTGATCTGGGCCTATTACACGACCGAGGCCTTCGCGTGGTCACCGGGGCTGATCGGGGTTTCGCTCGCGGTTTACGGGCTGTCGCTGGCGGCGGTGCAGGGGGGGCTTGTGCGCCCTGCCATCGCGCGTTGGGGCGAGACGCGGACTGTGGTGGTTGGGCTGACCATCGAGTTCTTCTCTTTGGTTGTTATCGCGTTCCTCACATCGGGCTGGGCGCTGATGGCGCTGATCCCGATTTCGGCTTTGGGCGCAATTGGTTTTCCCGCGCTGCAGGGGATTGCGAGCAAGGCCGTGCCCGATGACGTGCAAGGCGCGTTGCAAGGCGTGATGGCCTCGCTCGCCTCGGTGGCAATGATTATCG
>RFUP01000573.1 GCA_009922885.1 Paracoccaceae bacterium | reverse complement strand
GACTGCCCTTCCGCGATGCGCATCACGTGACAGGCACGCTGGTGGCGAAGGCGGAAGCCAAGGGTTGTGACCTGCCGGACCTGAGCCTTGCCGAGATGCAGGCGGTGCATGCGGGGATCACCGAAGAGGTGTTCGGTGTGCTCGGGGTTGAAAACTCGGTGCGCTCGCGCATGTCTTATGGTGGCACTTCGCCTCATCGGGTGAAGGAGCAGATTGCGCGCTGGAAGGATGTTTTGAAGTGATGCGTTTGGTGCTGGCTTTGGTGGTGACGGGTGTTGTGGCGGGCTGTGGCGCGGATGGTGCGCCTGAGCGGCCTAAGGCGGCGTCCGGCGTTACGGTCAGCGGTGAGGCGCGTGTGGGTGTGGTGCTGTGCGACGGAAAAAAGTGCTGAGAGGGGTGGTGCTGGGGGTTTCGCTGTGATCTCGCCGTTGCGGATGATTTATCTCGGTTTGGCGGTGTGGGGTGCGGTGCATCCGATGCTCTGGTTCTTGCGCTATATGCGAGAGACGGGCACGGGCCTTTCGGGGTTGGTCGACGCTTGGTATGTGAACGCCTCGACAACGGGGCTGACGTGGGACCTGACCATTGCGGCGATAGCTCTAACGGTTTGGATCTTGGCCGAGGTTTACGCGCGGCGGAACTGGGTGGCGCTGCTGGCCATTCCGGCGACTTTCTGCATCGGGGTAAGTTGCGGATTGCCGCTTTATCTGTTCCTGCGCACGAAGCCCCTCTAACGGCGTGAGCCGCGCTCTGCCCTTGCGCGGTTTCCCTCGCGTGATATGAGCCTTGCGACCAATCCGACGGAGGCCGCGCGATGGACCATTTCCTGTACAAGAACGCTGTTCTGCACGCTGAAGACGTGGCTATCCCGGACATCGCGGCGGCTGTTGGCACGCCGTTTTACGTATACTCCCGCGCGACGCTGGTGCGGCACTTCCGCCTGTTCGACGAGGCGTTGAAGGGCATGGATCACCTTGTGTGCTTTGCGATGAAGGCCGCGAGCAACGTGGCTTTGCTGAAGATCCTTGCGCAGGAAGGCGCGGGGATGGATGTGGTTTCGGGCGGGGAATATGCGCGGGCGAAAGCGGCGGGCGTGCCGGGCGAGCGGATCGTGTTTTCGGGCGTGGGCAAGACGCGCGAGGAGATGCGGGCGGCGCTGACAGGCGGCATCCGGCAGTTCAACGTGGAAAGCGAACCCGAGATGGAGGTGCTCAACGAAGTGGCGCTTTCCCTCGGCGTGGTCGCGCCGATCACGGTGCGGGTGAACCCCGATGTGGACGCGAAGACCCATGCGAAGATTTCCACGGGCAAGAGCGAGAACAAGTTCGGCATTCCGATTGCCAAGGCGCGCGAGGTCTATGCGCATGCGGCGCGGCTCAAGGGGCTGAAGGTGGTCGGGATTGACGTGCATATCGGCTCGCAGCTGACCGATCTGGAACCGTTCCGGCTGGCCTATCGCAAGGTGGCGGAACTGACCGAGGCGCTGCGCGCTGACGGCCATGCGATCACGCGGCTCGATCTGGGGGGCGG
>RFUP01000572.1 GCA_009922885.1 Paracoccaceae bacterium | reverse complement strand
GTTTCGCCTATGACCTGCCCCTGCCCGCGCCTGGCAAGATCATCTGCGTCGGCGTCAATTTTCCCGATCGCAATGCCGAGTATAAAGACGGACAAGACGCGCCGCCCTTTATGTCGCTTTTCCCGCGCTTCGCCGCCTCCTTCACGGGCCATGCCCAGCCCCTGATCCGCCCGCCGGAAAGCCCGCAGCTCGACTATGAAGGCGAGATTGCCGTGGTGATCGGCACAGGCGGGCGACGCATCGCGGAAAGCGAGGCCTTGGGCCATATCGCGGCCCTTACGCTTTGCAATGAGGGCACCATCCGCGACTGGGTGCGCCATGCAAAGTTCAATGTGACCCAAGGCAAGAACTGGGACCGCTCGGGCGCGATGGGGCCTTGGCTTGTGCCCTTCACCGATCCCGCGCAGATCGTCGATGTGCGCCTGCAAACGCGGGTGAATGGCGAGTTGCGCCAAGATGATCGCACGGGCCGCATGCTTTTCCCCGTGGCGCGCCAGATCGCCTATATCTCCACCTTCACCACGCTGGAACCGGGCGATATCATCGTCACGGGCACGCCCACGGGCGCGGGCGCGCGCTTTGATCCGCCGCGCTTCCTCAAGCCCGGCGATGTGATCGAAGTGGAAGCCGAAGGCATCGGCACTCTGATGAACACTGTGGAGGACGAGGCATGACCCCTTCCGACGTTGAACTGGCCGCCGCCGCGCTCTGGCAGGCCGAGGTTTCGGGCATCCAGACCGGGCTTCTTTCCAAAGCCTATCCCGCGATGACCATGGACGACGCTTACAAAGTGCAAGCCGCCCTCATCGAGAAGCGCAAAGCCGCAGGCCATCGGGTGACGGGCTGGAAGATCGGCCTCACCTCGAAGGCCATGCAATATGCGCTTAACATCGACATCCCCGATTCCGGTGTCTTGATGAGCGATATGCATTTCGAGCATGGCCGCGAGGTGCCGAAAGGCCGCTTCATCCAGCCACGCATCGAAGCCGAGATCGCTTTCGTGATGAAAGCGCCCCTGCGCGGTGACGTGACCCGCGCCGAAGTGATCGCGGCCACCGATTACGTGACCCCTGCGCTCGAAATCCTCGATACCCGCATTCTCCGCATGGATCCTGCAACCAAAGCCGCGCGCACCATCGTCGATACGATATCCGACAATGCCGCCAATGCAGGCATCGTTTTGGGCCCCGAGCGCCACGCCGTTGAGGCCTTCGATCTGCGCTGGGTGGGCGCCATCGTGGCGCGGAACGGCGAGGTCGAGGAAACCGGCCTTGGCGCAGGGGTGCTGAACGATCCGGTGGAAGCCGTGGTCTGGCTGGCGCGCCGGATGGAGCAATACGGCCAGCGCATCGAAGCGGGGCAAGTGATCCTCTCGGGTTCTTTCATCCGCCCCGTCGAATGCCCGCCCGGCAGTGCCATCTCCGCCGATTTCGGGCCCTTCGGCCAAGTGGCGATCCGTTTCGCGTAAACGAAGCGTTACTCTTGGGCGCGCGCAACACCGCGCGCCTTGGTTAACGGGCAAGCGTCATGACGCTTG
>RFUP01000571.1 GCA_009922885.1 Paracoccaceae bacterium | reverse complement strand
AAGAGATTTCCGGCCCCGAAGTCGAGGCGATGGCCGATGTAAACTTCACCGGTGCGCTCCGCGTTCTCGCCGAAGCTCTCCCGCCCATGATCGCCCGCGACGAGGGCCATATCGTTATCACAGGCTCGCTCTCCGGCTTCCGTGGCCTGCCGGGTGCCATCGGCTACGGCGCTTCCAAAGCCGCCTGCATGAGCCTCGCCGAAAGCCTGCACGCCGATCTCCACCGCACAGGCATCCGCGTGCAACTCGCCAACCCCGGCTTCATCCGCACCCGCCTCACCGCGAAAAACGACTTCTCCATGCCCTTCCTCATGGAACCCGAAGAAGCCGCCGCCGCGATGATGCGCCTCATGCGCCACCCTCGCCGCTTCAAAGCGAACTTCCCGCGCGTCTTCTCGTGGGTCTTCCGTGGCGCGCAATTCCTCCCCGATTGGCTCTACGTCCGCCTCTTTGCGTAAGATCAAAGACTCGCCCCTTCCGAAGGGGCCATCCTCCTCCTGCCCGAACAGGAGTAACCCCGATGAAACTGCCGATCTCTCCAGAAAAAGTCGCCCAAGTGATCCTCTTGGCCCGCGAAGCCAGCCGCGCCGCCGAAGCCGAGTTACGCGAATTCATCGCCACGCTCGATGAAGACGAGCAAGCCGCTCTCGTCGCCGTCATGTGGATCGGTCGCGGCACCTTCGACGCCGAAGACCTCGAAGAAGCGCTCGACACCGCCTACGCCGAGGCCACCACTCCCACAGCGGATTATCTCACCGGCTCACCGCATCTTCCCGAGCATCTCGAAAACGGGCTCGACGCCTTGGGCATCGACGTTACCGACCTCGAAGATGACCTGATGGGCGGCCACTAAGCCTTCTTATGTGTGATTTTGCACATATGGCGTGAGCGGATATTCCCCCTGCTCGCGCGCCACGCCTGATTTTGAGCGATTTTCAGTCACGCTTTCGCGATCCATCCTCACGGTCTCGCGAAAATAACCGTTTTTTAATGACATAACACAACGCCACGTCCCAACATGTAGCTCTTTCGCGGTTTCAATCCGGGCTTCAATCACGTTTCCCGGCGCGGCCGTGAGTGGCAATTTCCCTCCGTCCACCCCAATTTCCTTTCATCGAACGCAGAACAAAACGCTGCGTTCAACATTGAAACTGCAGTGGCGCACAGACGCGCCAATATGAAAGGACTGAAGATGAAACTCGTTTATGCAACCCTCGCAACCACTCTCCTCGCAACTGGCGCTTCGGCCATGGGCTCCGATCCGATCTTCGGCGAAACCGCTCGCGAAGCTGCTCTCGGTGCCGAATACCAAGTGACCAAAGGCGAGCAGATCACCGTCCCCGCAGATCAGGTTTTCTACGGTGAATCGCTGGCCTTCATCACCTCCGAGGAAGTCACCGTTTCCAACTTCGCCCAGAACGACGTGGTGGAAACCGACCCGCTGAACGGTCGCGCCATCCGCTAAAGCACTTCGAGAGAAAGTTGATAGACTTTTTCGGTTAAGAAATGCGTCAAATCATAAGCTTAAAGCGTTTCAGCCG
>RFUP01000058.1 GCA_009922885.1 Paracoccaceae bacterium | reverse complement strand
GGGCTCGAAGCCGGTGATGTGGTCGCCCGTGGAGAAAACCGCTCTGGCGGAAGCCGAGGTCGAATATCACGATCACACCAGCCATCAGGTCTGGGTGCGCTTCAAGCCGACCCACGGCGGCGCAGAAGTGACGGGCGAGGATTTCAGCGTCGTGATCTGGACCACAACTCCGTGGACCATCCCGCAAAACCGCGCTGTGGCCTATGGTCCGTCGATCTCTTACGGACTCTACCGTGTGACCGATGTGCATGAACATTCGTCGGCGGTCGTCGGCGAAGTCGTTCTGCTGGCCAATTCGCTCGCTGAAAGCGTGATGCAAGGCGTCCGTGTCACCGCCTTTGAAAAGGTCGGGGATGTTGCTGTCAATTCTCTGGATGGCATGATCCTCGCCCACCCGTATCGCGGGATCGAAGGTGGCGACGGCGAGTGGGACTATGACGTGCCGATGCTGCCCGGCGATCACGTGACCGAAGAGGCGGGCACGGGCTTCGTGCACACCGCCCCCTCGCATGGTGATGACGACTATCAGCTTGGCCTCAAGTTCGGCCTGCCGATGACCTATAACGTCACCGAAGACAGCTCCTACCGTAAAGATCTGCCGCTCTTCGCGGGCCAGCACATCATCCTGCCCGATGGCAAGGAAGGCCCTGCCAACGTTTCCAACATCAAGGCGATGGCTCTGGCGGGCGGGCTTTTCGGTAAAGCCAAGCTCAAGCACAGCTATCCGCACTCGTGGCGTTCCAAAGCCCCGGTGATCTATCGCAACACGCCGCAGTGGTTTGCATCGATCGACCGCGAAGTGGGCGACGGTCAGGACACTTACGGCAAAACGATCCGCCAGCGGGCGCTGACCTCCATTGACCAACTCGTGCAATGGACCCCGCAAACGGGCCGCAACCGCCTCTACTCGATGATCGAAGCGCGCCCCGATTGGGTGCTCTCCCGCCAGCGCGCGTGGGGCGTTCCGCTCACCTGCTTCACCAAGAAGGGCGTCAAGCCCACGGATGCCGACTTCCTCCTTCGCAATCCGGAAGTGAACGCGCGCATCGTTGAGGCATTCGAAGCCGAGGGTGCCGATTGTTGGTATGTCGACGGCGCGAAAGAACGGTTCCTTGGCGGCATCGTCAATCCGGAGGACTACAATCAGGTGTTCGATATCCTCGACGTCTGGTTCGATTCCGGATCGACCCACGCCTTCGTTCTGCGCGACCGCGAAGACGGCTCCGACGATGGCTTGGCGGATCTATATCTAGAGGGCACTGACCAGCACCGCGGCTGGTTCCACTCCTCGATGCTCCAAGCCTGCGGCACAATCGGCCGCGCGCCGTATCGTGGCGTGCTCACGCACGGCTTCACGCTGGACGAGAAGGGCAACAAAATGTCCAAATCGCTCGGCAACACCGTCGCCCCGCAAGAGGTGATCGACGAATACGGCGCGGATATCCTGCGCCTCTGGGTCGCCCAGTCCGACTACACGGTCGACCTGCGCATTGGTAAAGAAATCCTTAAGGGTGTGGCCGATAGCTATCGCCGCCTCCGCAACACCATGCGCTTCCTTTTGGGCTCGCTGCCCGACTTCACCGAAGCCGATCGCGTGGCACCGGAAGACATGCCGGAACTCGAACGCTGGGTTCTGCACCGTCTGGCCGAACTCGACGAGAAAGTGCGTAAAGGCTACGCGGCCTACGACTTCCAAGGTGTGTTCAAAGAGGTCTTTACCTTCGCAACCGTCGATCTCTCAGCCTTCTACTTCGATATCCGCAAAGACACGCTCTATTGCGACGGTGATACAGCACGTCGTCGCGCATCGCGCACCTTGATGGATATCCTCTTCCATCGCCTCACAGCATGGCTCGCGCCGATTCTCGTCTTCACCATGGAAGAGGTTTGGCTTGAGCGCTATCCGGGCGAGGAAAGCTCGGTGCACCTCACTGATATTCCGGAAACGCCCGCTGCATGGCGCAATGATGCGCTTGCCGCCAAATGGTCCAAGGTTCGCGCGGCGCGCCGTGTTGTCACGGCGGCGCTCGAGGTTCAACGCACGGCGAAAGTCATCGGTGCGTCCTTGGAAGCGGCTCCGGTCGTCTATGTCGAGGATGCAGAACTTCGGGCGGCACTCGCAAGCGTGGACTTCACCGACGTTTGCATCACCTCGGCTCTGGAACTGTCGGGCGAAGGTGCTCCGTCTGAGGCTTTCCGGCTTGAGGATGTTCCGGGTGTTGCTGTGGTCTTCAAAGAAGCCGAAGGCGAGAAGTGCCAGCGCTGCTGGAAGATACTTCCCGATGTCGGATCGCATAGTCATGACGCCACCTGCGGGCGGTGTGACGAGGCACTGGCCTGATCTTACTAAGAGGCGCAACGAAAGTTGCGCCTCTTTTCATTCCGCCGCGCGTTCCAGCGCAGGGTATCGCACCGCAAGTGTTAACCCGCGCGCCACCAAGCTCACGATCAGCGCCAACCAAAGTCCATGGTTTCCAAGCGTTTGCGTAAGGCCCCAAGCCGCCACAGCGTAAATGGCAAAACTCACCTGCATCATCTGCCGCATATCGCGTGAACGTGTTGCGCCGATGAAGATCCCATCCATCATGTAAGCGGCAAGGGCGAGGATCGGCGAAGCGACAAGATAGGGAAGGTAAACTCGCGCTTCCGCCCGAACATCTTGGGCGTTGGTCATATAATCAATCAAGCTGCTTCCTTCGAAGGCGAAGCCCGCCACAAGAAGCAGCGTCGCAATAACCGCCCAGATACTGGTCATCTGCGCCGCGCGACGAACTCCCAAGCGATCACGAGCGCCAAAAGCTTGGCCCACAAGCGACTGGGCGGCATAGGCAAACCCATCAAGGGCATAGGCGCAGATGCTCAGGAATTGCACCAAGACCTGATTAGCGGCCAGTGTCACGTCACCGAAATCCGCGCTGATGAAGAGGAAAGACACAAAAATCGCCTGGAGGAGAAGCGACCGTATCAGGATGTCGAAGTTGACGACCCCCATGGTGCGCAAAGCCTGTCGGTTGAGGAGGTTTTCCTTGCGCCGCCAAACCGTTTCACGAAGCTGCTCACGCACGATCCATAGACCGAAAATGAGGCCACCCCATTCGGCCAAGAGCGTGGCAACCGCCACGCCATTTACGCCCCAGCCGAACCCCAGAACGAACCAGAGATCAAACCCGATATTGAGCCCGTTCATAAGGAGTTGCAGTGCCAGAACCGCCCGCGTTCGCTCCATGGCGATGAGCCATCCGGTCAGCCCGTAGAGCATGATCGCAGCGGGTGCCGACCATATCCGGATACGCATATAAGAGGTTGCCAGCGCCTCGACTTCCGCACTGGTCGGGGCCAGCTGAAACGCCCCCCAGAAGATCAGAGGCTGAAGCAGAAGAAGCCCCACTCCAGCCAAGCAGCCCATCAAAAGTGCGCGCGTCAAGAGATTGATCGTCTCATCCTTATTCCGCGCGCCCCGTGCCTGGCTCACCAGTCCAGTTGTGCCCATCCGAAGGAAGCCGAATACCCAGTACACAGCTGAAAGAATGATCGCGCCGATCCCGACAGCCCCAATCGGCGCGGCTTCGGCCATTTGCCCGACAACGGCAGTATCGACCGCCCCTAGAATTGGCACAGTGACATTCGCAGCCAGAATGGGCAGAGCAAGTGCCAGAACGCGGCGATGGGTGATCTGAGGCTGGGTGTCAGAAGAATTCGCCATACCGCGCAGCTTTCTCAATCACTCACGATCTCTTGCCAAGGCGCAACGCTCTTATTCTGCGATTTCCAGATCCCGTTTTGGCATGAGGAAATGACCCGTCGCTTGGGCAAAGGGGCGTTCGCGATTGTCCTGCCACGCCTCGACATGGACGCTCGCATACCGACGCCCCGAGCGATTGACTTGCGCGCGGGCATAAGCGTCGCGTGGCAAACCCGAGCGGAGATAGTCGACTGTAAAACTGACTGTCTTGGGAAGCCTTGGTATTTTACCACCGACCAGTTTTTCAGGATCGAAGGCCCCTGTTTCGATCTCTTCCCACAGTGTTGCCCAGCTCAGGCAGATGACGGCTGTGATCTCCAGAAACGCGGCCGTGACGCCGCCGTGAATGGCGGGGAGCATCGGGTTTCCGATCAGCTTGTCCGCGAATGGCAGGACAGCTGTAAGTTCATCTCCTCGGCGATCGAATTCGACGCCCAGAAACTGGATATAGGGCACGCCGTGCACCAGTGCCTTGAGCGCCGCATCGCGCCGCTGCTTCACGACTTGCACCGGTTCGGGCCGTTTACGCGTATTCATTTCAAGCCTTCCACAGTGAAGCTTCCGGCAGCAGTCGCCACAGGGAGGGAGTCGTCATCATCGCTTGCGGTCGCGCGCACGAAGGCCACATTTCGCGTCACGTGGTAACATTCCGCTCTGGCGCGAATGGCTTGCCCAGGTGTTGCCGCACGCATGTAGTCTATGCGGAGATCGATGGTGGCCGTGCCGCCGGGGTTGCGCGGGTGGCTCATGACCGCCGCCCCGCAGCACGTGTCCATAAGAGCCGAAACCGCTCCCCCATGGATCACGCCCGTTTCCGGATCGCCGATGAAGCGTTCATCGTAGGGCATGGACATCACGGCGACACCTTCGCTTAGACTATCGAGGGACATGCCCAATTCCCGTGCATGAGGAATCGCCGTGATGAAGTGTCTCGCGATCTGTGTCTTGTCCACGGCTTTACCTCGATTGGTTCATGCCACTGTTAAATGCCTTCTCTTTGCAATTGCCAAGTCTGACATAGAGCAATTTTCCAAATTTGCGGAAAAATATTCCACTAGTCGGAAAAAACATTGCGCTTCCTTACCAACTCTTTCTATTACTTGTCGCGAAACTGACAGGGCTGGCGCAGCAGTGCGCCTTCGGTCAGACTGTGAACAGCAACAAGTGGTCCAGAAGCGATGTCGGATAAAAAACTATCGTTCAAAGAAATGTGCGCGAAGTTCGATGTGACGCCTCGGACCCTGCGATACTACGAGTACATCGAACTTCTCTCGCCCGAACGTGATGGCCGCGCCCGGTGGTACGGATCACGAGAATGCGCGCGGATGACGCTCATCCTTCGTGGGCGCAAATTCGGTTTCGCCCTAGAGGAGATCCGGCAGTGGCTTCTGATCTACGAAAAGGAAGGCACCGAGGCGCAAATGCAGGCTTGGATCAAAATGGCTGATCGGCAGCTTGCCGAGCTTGAGGAGCAGCGCCGCCAGATTGAGGAAGCGCACAAGGAACTCACCGAACTGCGCGCGTCGGTAGCCAAGAGTTTGGCCGCCCTCTGAGCGTTAAAAGCTCCAATTTCAGTTGCTGAACTGCGGAATTCCACCCGCCGAGGCATCGCTTTCGGCGGTGAGTGGGAAATTTTCTGTCTCCCAAAGTCACATTACGTTGCTTGATCTTACGTCAACAAAAATGTGACGTGACGTATCGGTTACGTCAACGTGAAATGCTGTTGTAACGACTCAGCCAAACCCACATCTCGGCTCCAGTTTGCGAACCAAAGGCACAACCATGACCGATAAACTGATGACCATTCGCGAGATGTGCGACGCCTATGACGTCACGCCGCGGACGCTTCGTTTCTACGAGGCCAAAGAGCTGCTCTTTCCGATCCGCGAGGGTCAGAAGCGTTTGTTCACCCATCGTGACCGCGCTCGCCTGAAGCTGATTATCCGGGGCAAACGCTTCGGGTTCAGCCTCGAAGAAATCCGCCAGCTTCTGGAGCTCTACAAGCGTGGCGAAGAGCAGGTGACGCAGCTGGAGAAGACCTACGAGGTTGCACAAACCCGTATGGACGACCTTGTTCGCCAGCGTGACGAACTGAATGCAGCCATCGCTGATTTGGCTGAGCAGATGAAATGGGGCGAGCGCATGATCTCGTCCATGAAATCAACGCGTAACGCTGCCGAGTAAGCATTCTCAGATTATTTCGAGGTAAGGGAGAAAATTATGCCTAGCTACATCGCACCAGTCAAAGACACGCAATACCTGCTCCACGATGTGCTGAAGGTCTCGCAGTCTGACATACCGGGATTCAGCGATCTTGATTCAGAATTCACGGGTGCGGTTCTGGAAGAAGCCGGCAAGCTTACCTCGGAAGTGCTGTTCCCCTTGAACGCGGTTGGCGACCGCGAAGGCTGTGTGCTCGAAAACGGCGTTGTTCGCACGCCGACGGGCTTCAAGGCCGCGTTTGATCAAGTGCGCGAAGGCGGCTGGACTGCGCTCGATATGCCCGAAGAATTTGGCGGTCAGGGCTTGCCGCATATCATGGGGACGGCTGTTGGGGAGTATTTCTCAGCCGCCAACCAAGCTTTCACGATGTACCAAGGTCTGACCCACGGTGCTGCTTCGGCGATCCTCGCGCATGGCACGCAGGAGCAGAAAGAAACCTATCTGCCGAAGATGACGTCCTGCGAATGGACAGGCACGATGAACCTCACCGAGCCCCATTGCGGCACAGACCTCGGCATGATGCGGACGAAAGCCGTGCCGAACGGGGATGGCACCTACAAGATCTCCGGCCAGAAGATTTTCATCTCGGCCGGCGAGCACAATATGAGCGAGAATATCATCCACCTCGTTCTGGCCAAGATCCAAGGCGGTCCGGAAGGGATCAAGGGCGTGTCGCTCTTCATCGTGCCGAAGTTCATGGTGAAAGCGGACGGCAGCCTCGGGGCGCGCAATGGCGTCTCTTGTGGCAAGCTTGAAGAGAAGATGGGCATCCACGGCAACGCGACCTGCGTCATGAACTATGATGAGGCCACTGGCCTCCTCCTCGGGGAGGAGCACAAAGGAATGCGCGCCATGTTTACCATGATGAACGAAGCGCGCCTTGGTGTCGGCATGCAGGGCCTCGCCCAAGCGGATGTGGCCTATCAGAACGCACTCGCCTACGCGAAAGACCGCCTTCAGGGCCGGGATGTGACCGGGGTGAAGAATCCCAACGGGCCGGCGGATCCGCTGATCGTGCACCCTGATATCCGCCGTTCGCTGATGGATCAGAAGAGCTTCATCGAAGCCGCTCGTGCATTCATGTTCTGGGGGGCGGCCCTCATTGATCGCGCTCAACGTAACAATGATGCCGCCGCAGATGGCCTCATCTCGCTGCTCACTCCGGTGATCAAGGGCTTCCTTACCGATGAGGGCTACGACATGACCGTCAAGGCCCAGCAAGTCTATGGTGGCCACGGGTACATCGAAGAATGGGGCATGTCGCAGTTCACTCGCGATGCACGCATTGCGATGATCTATGAAGGAGCGAACGGCGTTCAGGCGCTTGACCTCGTAGGACGCAAGCTCGCGCAGGATGGCGGCAAGCATGTGATAGCCTTCTTTGATCTGGTGAAGACCTTCATCAAGGAAAACGATGGCAACGAAGCGCTTAAGAAAGATTTCCTCGATCCGCTGAAAGCGGCCTCGAAGGATCTTCAGGCATCGGCGATGTTCTTCATGCAAAACGGCATGAAGAACCCGAACGCCGCGTTGGCAGGCTCGAACGACTTCATGCACCTTTTCGGCCATGTTTGCCTTGGCCTGATGTGGGGCATGATGGCGAAAGCCTCTCTGGAGGCGCTGGCGAATGGTGCTGCAGACGTAACGTTCCATGAGACGAAACTGGCAACCGGGCGTTACTACATGGCACGTCGGCTTCCGGCAACGTCTCTGCACCTCGCTCGGATCAACTCTGGCGCGGAACCAGTGATGAGCCTCGACGCCGCAAACTTCTAAGATTGGTCTGGGGGGCTGAGCGCCCCCCAAATCCAAAACTGGCAGGGGAGGCCGGAATGACCGCACAATCTACATGGATGACCGAAGAGCATAAAATGCTGGCCGAGATGACGGCCCGCTTCATCCGGGATGAGTGGTCGCCGCACTTCGAGCGCTGGCGCAAAGCTGGCATCATGGATCGCGATGCTTGGAACCAAGCTGGCACTCAAGGGCTTCTCTGCCCGTCTATCCCTGAGGAATATGGTGGTGCAGGTGGGGATTTCGGCCATGAAGCCGTGATTTTCATGGAGCACCCCCGCGCCAATCTGGCAAGCTGGGGAACGCCGATCCATTCTGGCATCGTGGCCCATTATATTCTCGCCTATGGCACGGAAGAGCAGAAGAAGCGCTGGCTTCCCAAAATGGCCACGGGTGAGATGGTTGGCGCTTTGGCAATGACGGAGCCGTCCACCGGGTCCGATGTGCAAGCCATCAAGACGCGGGCCGTCAAAGATGGCAATGTCTATCGGTTGACTGGTCAGAAGACGTTCATCTCGAACGGTCAGCACGCCGATCTGGTTATCGTTGCGGCAAAAACCGATCCTGCGTTGGGCTCAAAGGGCGTCTCGCTCGTCGTTGTGGAAACCGAGAACGCGCCGGGCTTCGCGCGGGGGCGCAATCTTGAGAAAATCGGGATGCATGCGGCGGATACTTCGGAGTTGTTCTTCGATAACGTGCCTGTGCCTCCCGAGAATATCCTCGGCCTGGAGGAGGGAAAGGGCTTCTACCAGATGATGCAGCAACTCCCGCAGGAGCGCTTGATCATCGCGTGTGGGGCCGTTGGCGCAATGGAAGGCGCAGTTGAGCGCACCATCGACTACTGCAATGAACGCCAAGCTTTCGGTGGTCCACTCACCCAGTTTCAGAACACGCGTTTCGTTCTGGCCGAATGCCTGACCAAGACGAAAGTCGCTCGGGCTTTTGTTGATGAGTGCATCACCGAGCACCTCAAAGGTGAACTGAGCGTCGAAAAGGCCGCGATGGCCAAATGGTGGACGACGGACGTTCAGGGGGAGGTTCTTGATGCCTGTCTGCAACTGCATGGCGGTTATGGCTTCATGCAGGAATACGCGATTGGCGAAATGTGGGCAGATGCGCGTGTGCAACGTATCTACGGCGGCACGAATGAAATCATGAAAGAACTGATCGCCCGGGGCTTCTCCGGCAAGAAAAAGTGACCCGCGTGCGGGCCCAACGGGAATGAGGAGACAGAAATGACGATCAAGTTGCATTGCTTTGGTGAAAGCGGGAACTCCTATAAGGCAGCGCTCGCGCTGGAATTGTCAGGGTTGGCCTGGGAGCCTGTGTTCGTGGATTTCTTCGGGGGCGCAACCCGCGCGCCCGCTTACCGCGAAAAGAACGTGATGGGCGAGGCACCTCTGCTTGAGGACGGCGATCTTGTCCTGACGCAATCAGGTGTGATGCAGATGTATGTCACCGAAAAAACCGGGAAGTTCGGTGGCGAAACGGCCGCCGAGGCCCGCGAGGTGATGCGCTGGCTCTTCTGGGATAATCACAAGATGTCGAGCCAAGCCGGGATGACGCGTTTTCTCATGAACTTCCTACCGGAAGACAAGCGCCCGAACGAAGTGATTGGCTTCATGCAAGGACGTTTGAAGGCGGCCTACCAAACATTGAACTCAGCTCTGGAGGGCCGTGATTGGCTTGTCGGGAACGCGATCTCGAATGCGGATATCGCTTGCTGTGGCTATCTCTATTACCCCGAACCCTTCGGTTTCGATCGTAAGGAATGGGCAAACATTGACCGCTGGCTCGCCAACATTTCGGGCCAGCCCGGCTGGAAACACCCGTACGATTTGATGCCCGGAAACCCCTCGGACCGGGCTTGATTAAGGAGAGAAAAATGACCGAAGCCTATATTTATGACGCCGTGCGCACGCCGCGTGGC
>RFUP01000570.1 GCA_009922885.1 Paracoccaceae bacterium | reverse complement strand
AGACCTGATGGTGATGGCGCAGCGCATTCTGGGACCGGTCGAGGCGCAGGAGTTCTTTCTGGAGGAAGTGCGGCGACAGGGGTTGGCGGGATATCTGCCGGAGCCCACGTCGGAATTCTTGCAGCGATTGGAGCGCGAGCTTTCGGGCTCAGTGGGCAGCGCTACAGCCCATGCGATGGTGGCGCAAATCATGGGGCGGGCGACTGTTTCGGTGGATGATCTGCTGAAAGTGGCCGATGAAACGGCCCAGATGATGGAGTATCAGAACCAGCTGGAAGCGAAGTCTGACGAGTTGGCCCGCACGGCGCGGCAATTGCGGGCGGTGAACGAAAAGCTGACCCAGCTTTCCGTGCAGAAGGATGCCTTCCTCAGCCAGATCAGCCACGAATTGCGCACGCCCATGACGTCGATCCGCGCGTTTTCGGAGATTTTGCGGGATACGGACGAATTGGGGGAGGAGGCGCTTCGGAAATATGCGGGGATTATCCATAACGAAGCGATCCGACTAACAAGGCTTTTGGATGATCTGCTCGATCTGTCGGTTCTGGAAAACGGGCAGGTGAGTTTGAACCTGAGGGATGGCCTGCTCTCTGATGTGATCGATCAGGCGATGGCTGCGACGGGGGCGGGCGGTGGCGCGCTGCGTATTCGTCGGACGCAGAGCGGCGAGGCCGTGTTTCTCCACACTGATCTCGACCGCTTGGCGCAGGTGTTCATCAACCTGATTGCCAATGCCCAGAAATATTGCGACGCGGCGCGCCCCGAGTTGACGATCACGGCCAAAGAGCGGGACGGGCTGCTGGTGGTTGATTTCGTGGATAATGGCTCAGGCATTCCGCGGGAGGCGCAAAGCCTGATCTTCGAGAAATTCGCGCGTGTGAGTGACCATAAGGCGGGCGGCGCCGGGTTGGGGCTGGCGATCTGTCGCGAGATCATGGCGCGTTTGGGCGGCGGGATTACCTATTTGCCGGGGCAGGGAGGCGCGGCCTTCCGCGTTACGCTGCGGCCTTCATTACGGGCTGCGGACTAAACGGGATTCAGGTTTCGGTAATCCTTGCGGGCTATTCTGTGTGTTGAGACCCGTAGCAATGGCCTGAAGAATGAACGCAGAAGCGGCACCCAGTATTTTGCGGAGGAAAGCCTCTGCTGGACGCAAAGAACAAGAGTTGCGCGTCATGACGCCGATGAAGGCTTTCCGTTTGGCGTTGGAAACGGCCGTGAACGAGGGAATGACTGTGCCGGTCGGCGCCACGGGCGGCTCGCGCGGCGTGGCAGATCCGGATGAGGTGCTCGATGCACTCTCTGATGACGGGTTGATTGCCTTACTGACCGACAGAGAGGGGCATTACGGGGCGCTATGGCTCGATTTTGCGGCATTGTCGGCCATCGTAGAAGCCCAGACGATCGGGAGGATTTCAGCGAAGGCACCGGAAATGAGGGGGGCGACGGCCACCGATGCCGCCATTATCGCGCCGCTTCTGGACGATTTTCTGGCCAAGTTCGGAACCCATCTGGCGTCGGAAGAAGAAGGGTATTGGGCGG
>RFUP01000569.1 GCA_009922885.1 Paracoccaceae bacterium | reverse complement strand
GCGGTGCCGTGCTGGTCATCGTGGAACACGGGAATGTCCATGATTTCCTTCAGGCGGCTTTCGATGATGAAGCATTCAGGCGCTTTGATGTCTTCGAGGTTCACGCCGCCGAAGGTGGGGCCCATTAGTTTGACGGCCTGAATGATCTCGTCAGGATCTTCGGTGTCGAGTTCGATGTCGATCGAGTTCACATCGGCGAAGCGCTTGAAGAGAACGGACTTGCCTTCCATCACCGGCTTAGAGGCAAGTGCGCCAAGGTTGCCGAGGCCAAGAACGGCCGTGCCGTTGGAGATCACCGCCACAAGGTTGCCCTTGTTGGTGTAATCATAGGCGGTTTCGGGCGTTTTGTGGATTTCTTCGCAGGGAACGGCGACGCCCGGGGAGTAGGCCAGAGACAGATCACGCTGGGTGGTCATGGGGACGGTTGCCTGAACCTCCCACTTGCCCGGAGTGGGCTCGATGTGGAATTGCAGGGCTTCTTCACGCGTGAACTTTGGCTTCGACATTTGGGGCGGCTCTCCTTGCGGCTGATGCCTCTTACATGGCTCGGGCCGCTGGCTCAACGGTTTAGCGATTTCGCCTTTCGCCGCAGGGGCGGGATTTGTAAGGTCCGGTTCGATGAATAGGGGGCCAACGTGAGCGAAACAGTCACGCCGATGATGGCGCAATATCTGGAGATCAAAGCCCAGCATCCGGATGCTTTGCTGTTCTATCGCATGGGCGATTTCTACGAGATGTTTTTCGACGACGCGGTGGCGGCGGCGGAAGCGCTGGATATCGCCCTGACAAAACGCGGAATGCACTTGGGTGCGGAAATCCCGATGTGCGGCGTTCCGGTGCATGCAGCGGAGGGCTATTTGCTGACGCTCATCCGCAAGGGTTTCCGTGTGGCTATTGCCGAGCAGATGGAGGATCCGGCGGAGGCGAAGAAGCGCGGTTCGAAATCTGTGGTTCGGAGGGATGTCGTTCGGCTGGTGACACCCGGAACGCTGACCGAGGAAAGCCTGCTGGAAGCGCGGCGGCACAATTTTCTGGCGGCCTATGCTTTGATCCGCGACGAGGGTGCGCTGGCATGGGTGGATATATCGACGGGGGCGTTTCACGTGATGCCTTTGGGGGCGTCCCGGCTCGGGCCGGAACTGGCGCGGTTGATGCCCTCGGAATTGGTGTTGAGTGAGGCAGGAGAGGCCGATTTTGGCGAATTAGTCTCTGATTTCGGGATTTCGCTCACACCCTTGGCGCGGTCTTCGTTTGACTCGACCAGCGGTGAGAAGCGGCTTTGTGCGCTTTTTGGGGTAGCCACGCTGGAGCCATTCGGTGCGTTCACCCGTGCGGAAGTCAGCGCGATGGGTGCGATTGTGGATTACCTCGATCTGACGCAGCGTGGGAAGCTTCCGCTGTTGCGCGCGCCGCAGAAGGAGCTTGAGGGCGGGTTGATGCAGATCGACGCCGCGACACGACGGAATCTTGAGCTGACGCATGCGATGAGTGGCGGGCGAGCGGGTAGCTTGTTGGCCGCGATTGACCGGACTGTGACAGCCGCAGGGGCACGCCTGTTG
>RFUP01000568.1 GCA_009922885.1 Paracoccaceae bacterium | reverse complement strand
CGGACTTTCGCAAGCTGTGACGGGATTACAATGCTTTGCGGACGGTTCGAGGGCGTGGATGAGCGGGTGCTGGAGGCGTTCGGGATCATGGAAGTGAGCCTTGGCGACTTCGTGATGACCGGGGGCGAGATTGCCGCGCAAGCGATGCTGGATGCTACTGTGCGGCTGCTGCCGGGGGTTCTGGGCAATGCCGAGAGCGCTGTGGAGGAGAGCTTTTCCAACGGGATGCTGGAGCATCCGCAATACACGAAGCCTGCGGAGTGGGAGGGGCGCGAGATCCCCGAGGTGCTGCTTTCCGGCAATCACGCCAAGATCGAGGCGTGGCGGAAGGGCGAAAGCGAGCGGATCACCCGCGAGCGGCGCCCCGATTTGTGGGAAAAGTTAACGCGCTGAACGGGGCGCTTGGGGCCGTTTCCGAAGCGTCTGGATTGCGTCTGGATTGTGTATGGCAAGCGTCATGACGTTCGGGGCGTTTGGCGCGGGCGCAAAAAGTTAACGCGCGCGACAGGTGAACGCAGCGCGCGGGCCTTTGCAAGCGCGGGCGGCCAAGCTACTCATGCGGCATGCGCGCTGGATTTCCTCTTGCCACGAAGGGCCAAGTGATCGGGCTCCTTGGCGGATCGTTCGATCCGGCCCATGAGGGGCATGTGCATATCACCCGCGAGGCGCTGAAACGGTTCGGGCTGGACGCGGTGTGGTGGCTGGTGACACCCGGAAATCCCTTGAAGGCGAACGGGCCTGCTTCGCTGCCAGAGCGCATGGAGCGGGCGCGGGCGGTGATGCGGCATCCTCGGGTGAAGGTGACGGACTTGGAGGCGCATTTGGGCACGCGATATACGGCGCGGACCTTGGCGAAGCTCCGACGCATCTATCCGGGGGTGCGGTTTGTCTGGCTGATGGGGGCGGACAATCTGGTGCAGTTCCACCGCTGGCAGGATTGGCAGGGGATCATGGCTGGGTGCCCCGTGGGGGTGCTTTCGCGGCCCAATCAACGCTTGGCGGCGCGGTTTTCCAAAGCGGCGACGATTGCTGCACGGGCGCGGGTACGGGACGCGCGGCGTTTGCGGCGTGGGGCGTGCCCGGCGTGGTGCGTTGTGGACATGCCGATGCGGGGGATTTCCTCTTCGGAGTTGCGGGCGAAAGGGGCTTGGCCCAAGTGATCGCTCTTGCCGTTTTGCAAGGGCGCGGTAGGATTTATGTATGTTTAAACCGTTGAACCGCCGTTTGTTTATCTCTGGATTGCTGTCGCTGGTGGCCGTGCCCGGTGAGGCGGCGGCACCGCTGCAATCCCTGCGCCCCCATGCCCGACCGGGAACATTGCCACCTGCGCCGAAAAGCGCGGATGCGCTGGTGAAAGCCTCGGGGCTGAGCGGGCGGTTGAGCTATGCGGTGGCGCATGGCCAGACGGGGCAGATGCTGGAGATCAAGGACGAGATCGGGGGCTTGCCGCCCGCCTCGGTGATGAAGGCGATCACGGCGACTTATGCGCTGGAGACCTTGGGCGCGGGGCATCGGTTCGAGACGCGGGTGCTGGCGACGGGGCCTGTGGCGGGCGGTGT
>RFUP01000567.1 GCA_009922885.1 Paracoccaceae bacterium | reverse complement strand
CGATATACAAAAGCCCCGGCGGCACGGGCTTATAGACCGTGTCCAACCGCCCCTTCTGCCCCATCGCGATCCGGCGCGTCTCGTATTGGTCCTCGATGCCCTCCCACCGCGAAATCCGGATCGGTTCGGCCTGATGGTCCTCGGTGACAGTCGCTCCGGGCAAGTAGTCGAAAATCGTCTCCAACCGCTCATGGAAGAACGGCAGCCAATGCTCCACGCCCGCATGTTTGCGCCCCGCGCTCACCGCCTCGTACAAGGGATCATCCGTGCCCGCCGCGCCGAACTCGATACGGTAGTTCTGCCTAAACCGCGTGATCGCGGCGTCATCGAGGATCACTTCCGAAACCGGCGCCAACTCCACCACCGAAAGCTTCTCGGTCGTCCTTTGCGTGGCCGCATCAAACCGCCGCGCCCCATCAAGCACATCGCCGAAGAAATCCAACCGAACAGGCCCACCTTCGCCCGGCGGGAAAATGTCGATGATCCCGCCCCGCACGGCATAATCTCCGGGCTCCATCACAGTGGGCGACTGCGAAAAGCCCATCCGCACGAGGAACTGCCTGAGCCCGGCCTCATTCACACGGTCGCCCACCCGCGCGGTGAACGCCGCCTCGCGCAACACCTCGCGCGCCGGCACCCGCTGCATCGCGCCGGAAACCGTGGTCAGGAGCACGAACTTCTCGGGCATCCCGTGCACAAGCCCCGCCAGCGTCGCCATCCGCGCGGCGGAAATATCGGCATTGGGGCTCACACGATCATAGGGCAGGCAATCCCACGCCGGAAACACCACCACGGGCATCTCGGGCGCGAAAAAGCGCAAGGCGGCTTCCATCGCCGCCAGCCGCTTGTCATCGCGTGCGATATGCAGAACCGGGCCGTTCGAGCGCCCGATCTCGTCAAGGATCAGGCGTGCGTCCCAACCCTCAGCCGCGCCCCCGACCGTGATCCGTTTGGTAAGTGCCATCTGTTCCGTTCAGCCCATGCGGCAACCCGTCGAGCATCTGCACGGAGAGCGCCTGAGACATGCCCCAGAACACCGTCACCGCAATAGACACCATACCGACGACCTGCGTCTTGATCCTCTGGCGATGCAAGAGCTGCCGCAGCCGCGCCCCCGTCGCCCCTTCCTCGCGGATACGCCGCGCCGTAGCCAAGCTAAATAGCGAGACAATCGTCAATGGAAAGCCAATGAGGAACATGGCCTGTGAAGGCCACAAGCCACAAACCCGAAACGCTCGAAATATAGAGCAGCCGGTTCACATAGATCCGCACAAGATCTTCCAGATCCGCTTCCGCCTGCCCGCCCTTGCGTTCGGCGCGCTGGATCAGATCGAAGGGAACGCCCAACACCCAATGGCTCGCCGTGGACCAGACCACCGCAAGGGCGATCCAGAACCAGAGATTTGAAAAAGACCGCAAGTCGACCATCTCGGTCAGAAGATCATACCAACCCACACCACTGCCCGCTGAAGCGCCCCCGGTTATACCTGTCAGGCTCCATATCTCTGTCGTGCGGCAATTCCTACCCCTTGAGACGCGACGCAAACCGTGCGACGTGAA
>RFUP01000566.1 GCA_009922885.1 Paracoccaceae bacterium | reverse complement strand
AGTTCGGTGACGTTGCCATCTGAGCTCGCCATGGCTGCCGCACAGGCCTGTTTCGTCAATGCGATGGCGCGGGCCGAGGCGAGTTTCATTGTGCCCTTCTCTTACGCCACGCTGATTTTCTCGGCTTTCTACGACGGCATGGTCTTCGCGCAATGGCCCGATGGCACGTCGCTCCTCGGGGCGCTCGTTATCCTTTCCGGCGCGGGATTGCTCGCGTGGCGGGAGGCGCGGGTTAAATCCGCCCCCACTCCCCCCCATCCGGCACCACTTCCCGAGCGGGAATAAGCCGCAATTCCGAATCGATCCCTTGCAGCCACGGCCACGATGGCTAGAATAGCAGACTGACACGAGACACGGGCGGTGCCACACATCCGGCAGCCGCCCCTTTTCAAACCGGGATGACCGATGAGCTGGACCGACGAACGCGTTGAACTTCTGAAGAAGATGTGGGGGGAAGGCCAGTCCGCCAGCCAGATCGCCAAAGAGCTGGGTGGCGTCACGCGAAATGCAGTGATTGGCAAGGTGCACCGTTTGGGTCTTTCGAACCGTGCAGGCGCGCCCGAAGCGAAGCCTGCGGCACCTGCGGCTCAGGCCGCTCCACAGCCTGCGCCCAAAGCGGCAGCAGCAGCGCAGCCGAAACCTGCCGCTGCGCCGAAGGCAGCGCCGCGCCCTGCACCGGAACCCGTGGTCGAGGCCGAAGAGGAAGACGAGAGCGAAGAGCGCCCCGTCGCCATGTCAGCCGCCCGCCGCGCCATCATTCCGGCAGGCCAACCCTTGCCGCCGCAGCCCTCCACCAATGAGATCAGCCCCGAGGCTCTGGCCAAGGTGAGCGAAGTGGAGAAGCACGCCAAGAAACTCAGCCTCATGGAGCTGACCGAGCGCACCTGCAAATGGCCCGTGGGCGATCCCGCCACCACCGATTTCTGGTTCTGCGGCCTGCCCTCGCAAGCTGGCAAACCCTACTGCGAAGCCCACGTCGGCGTGGCCTTCCAACCGATGAGCGCGCGCCGCGACCGTAAACGCTAATCCTCAGTTTCTATTGAGTAATTTCAAGAGGCCCTTCTGGGCCTCTTCTTCTATCTTTTTCTTGAGCGCATCCTCCACGGATTGCCCTTCTTCCACGGTCACACCAAGCTCCTTTTCGAGCTTCTGGTTCACCTTGTCGCGCACCTTCGCTTCCACCGCCTTCTTCTCTTCCTTGAAGTTGAGGTCGATGGCCTTTTCGAGATCCGCCGTGATCTTCGGCGCGGCCCAAGGCCCCCGGATCCGCACCGGAATAGCCAGCCCTTTGCCGCCGCGCGCTTCTAGGGCCGTGGGCGTGAAGGTGTAATCCACATCCCGCGCGCCAAGGCCCACGCGGCCCGCGCCCGTCGCTTCGATCCCCGGCAATTTCAGCAGAAGATCCGAGTTGTTCAGCACGCCCCCCGCCATGGTGAAGGTTGCACCCAGGCTGTCGAATACCGTCGTGCCGCCGCCTGCTTGGCCCGCGCGGATCAGGGCATCCAAATCAAACCCCGCAATGGTACCGCGCCCCATTTTCACAGCGCCCTTGCCTTCGAT
>RFUP01000565.1 GCA_009922885.1 Paracoccaceae bacterium | reverse complement strand
CGATGCGGCAGGCAGTTTTACTTTTCGCAGGCCGCTTCCCGATTTTCCCCTGCCGCGCCACGGGGCGGGGTGCCCGCTCTGGCCCCTCTATTCCGCCTTGTGCCGCCCGCTCACCCCGATGCGGGGGACGCTTGAATTGACGGGGCAACAGCATGGAGCGGTGCGGGCCTTCGCCATGGCCGCGCCGAAGGAGGATGGCAGTGGTGCCGAAGAACTGCCGTTGATTGAGGCGCATATGCTCTTGGTCGGGGGCGACGGCGGTTCGGCTGGGCGACCAAAGGAAAGAGCGCGGCTTGTCGGGGTGGCGTGCCGGATTTGCTCCAAGGATAAATGCGAGGGGCGTAGGGAGCCGTCGATCCTGCGCGAAGGGGTATGAGGCAAAACGGAGCTTTGACACATGCCCATTTTCTGGTCTTTACTGACCTGAACCGACGAAAGATCGGTCAGGGAGGGAAATAAGCGATGGGCAAGCAAGTCCTTGTCATTGAGGATGAGCCTAACATCATCGAAGCGATCAGCTTTCTCCTGATGCGTGATGGCTGGACAGTGGCCACACATTCGAATGGTCGGGATGCCGTGGAAGTCGTGCGCGCGAGGCGACCAGATCTATTGATCCTCGATGTTATGCTTCCCGGTAAGTCGGGCTACGAAATCCTGAGCGAGTTGCGCGCGGAGTCTGCTTTTGCCGAGCTTCCGGTGTTGATGCTGACGGCGCGAGGGCAGGCAAAGGATCGGGAAATGGCCGAGCGGATCGGTGCATCGCGGTTCATGACGAAGCCTTTCTCAAACGCGGAAATGCTGGACGCATTGCGCCAGCTTATTCCGGAGGCCTGACCCGGTATGCGGCGCCCACGCGGGCCAGTGTTTCTGGAGCGCCGGAGCTACAGGCAGCGGCGGTTGCGCGATGCGGCGCGGATGCTCCCGCTCCTCGGGGCGGTTCTGTTGATGCTGCCACTGCTTTTCGGGATGGATGGGGAGAACCCGAAAACCTCGGTAGCGATGCTCTATGTGTTCGGTGTCTGGGGGGCTATGGCAATCGCGGCACTGGGGTTGTCTTTGCGCCTCGAAACAGAACCCGGACCGGGCGATGAGGCACCCTTGGAAGATGAAGAGGCACCGTGATGGGCATTCTGAATGTGCTCATCGTTGTTTGCCTGATCTATGTGGCGATCCTTTTTGGCGTTGCCTTCATGGCGGAACGGGCGGCAGCGCAAGGGCGGGGCGGGTGGTTGCGCTCGCCTTTCGTCTACACGCTCTCACTCTCGATCTATTGCACGGCTTGGACATTCTATGGCGCGGTCGGGTATGCGGCACGCTCGGGTCTTGAGTATCTGACGATCTACCTAGGGCCGACATTGGTGATGATCGGCTGGTGGTGGGTGCTGAGAAAACTCGTCCGGATCGGGCGGAGCCAGCGGATCACCTCGGTGGCCGACCTCGTGTCATCGCGTTACGGCAAATCGAACACATTGGCCGTAGTGGTGACGCTGGTGGCAGTGGTCGGGACGACGCCTTATATCGCCCTTCAACTCCAATCCGTGACGCTATCGTTCTCGTCCT
>RFUP01000564.1 GCA_009922885.1 Paracoccaceae bacterium | reverse complement strand
GCGGGCACTTTCTGGCGTGTGATCTCTGAGCATAATGTGCGGTCGTTCTTCACCGCACCGACGGCGTTCCGCGCGATCAAGCGGGAAGATCCGAAGGGCGAGTTCCGCGCGAAATACGACCTGTCCTGCCTGCGCGCACTTTACCTTGCGGGCGAACGTGCGGACCCCGATACGATCGTTTGGGCGCAGAATATTCTGGGCGTGCCGGTCTATGACCACTGGTGGCAGACCGAAACCGGCTGGACCATTGCCGGGAACCCTGCCGGGATCGAGGCGCTTCCGGTGAAGCTCGGTTCGCCGACGGTGCCGATGCCGGGCTATGATGTGCAGGTGCTTGATGAAGCGGGCCATCCGGTGGGTGCCAACACTTTGGGTGCGATCGCGGTGAAGCTGCCTTTGCCACCCGGCACCTTGCCGACCCTCTGGAATGCCGAGGCGCGCTACAAGAAGAGCTACCTCTCGCACTTCCCCGGCTATTACGAGACGGGCGATGCGGGGATGATCGACGAGGAGGGCTACCTCTACATCATGGCGCGCACCGATGACGTGATCAACGTGGCGGGCCATCGCCTGTCGACGGGAGCGATGGAAGAGGTGCTGGCTTCGCACCCCGATGTGGCAGAATGCGCGGTGATCGGGGCGACGGACCAGCTCAAGGGCCAAGTGCCTGTGGGCTTCCTTTGCCTCACCAAGGGTGTGAACCGCCCGCATGACGAGATCGTCAAGGAATGCGTGAAGCTGATGCGGGACCAGATCGGGCCTGTGGCGGATTTCAAGCGTGCCGTCGTGGTGGACCGCCTGCCGAAGACGCGTTCGGGCAAGATCCTGCGGGCGACCATGGTGAAGATCGCCGATAGCGAGAGCTTCAAGATGCCCGCGACCATCGACGATCCGGCGATCCTCGACGAGATCAAAGTGGCGCTTCAGACCATCGGTTACGCCAAGGACTAAGCGCGCGGCGGGGGCTGTCTGCCCCCGCACCCCCGAGGATATTTAGTAAAGAGAAATTGTGGGGCCGCTCCGTATGGGGCGGCCGCTTTGCTTTTGGGGGGTGCGGAAATATGTTCTGCACCCCTTTGACCTTCGCAGGCTTGCGGGCTTAGGCTCCGATCGAGCAAAGCGAGGAGGGGACGAGATGGTTGAGCGCCCGTTGTGGCAGCTGAGTGCGGCTGAGTTGACGGACCGGACCCGGGCGGGTCGGGTGAGTGCGGAGGCGGCTGTGGCATCAGCCGTGGAGCGGATGCGGGCGATCAATCCCGGCTTGAATGCCGTGGTGGAGGATCTGGGCGCGGAGGCGCTTCAGCGTGCGCGGGCGCTTGATGCGGCGGTAAAGGCCGGGGCAAAGCCCGGGCCGTTGCACGGGGTGCCGGTGACCATCAAGGTGAATGTGGATCAGGCGGGCCATGCCACGACGAACGGTGTGGTGGCGTTGAAGGATATGATCGCGCCTGCAGACGCGCCTTTCGTGGAAAATATGCAGAACGCGGGCGCGGTGGTGATCGGGCGGACGAATACGCCCGAGTTTTCCTTCCGCGCCGATACGGACAATCCATTGTATGG
>RFUP01000563.1 GCA_009922885.1 Paracoccaceae bacterium | reverse complement strand
CCGTTTCGCCGTTCCCCCCGCCCCCGGCGAAGTGACAGACCGCAACAACGCCGCCGTCGTGCAGATCAACGGCGTGCGCGACCGCCTCCGTGTGCTTCTGGTTTCCGGCGAACCCCACCCCGGCGGGCGCACATGGCGCAACCTCCTGAAATCCGACAGCTCGGTTGATCTGGTGCATTTCACCATCCTCCGCCCGCCAGAAAAGCAGGATGGCGTACCGGTTGATGAACTCAGCCTGATCGCCTTCCCCACCCGCGAACTCTTCCTCGAAAAAATCGACGATTTCGACCTCATCATCTTCGACCGCTACCGCCGCCGGGGCATCTTGCCGAATATCTATCTCGAAAATGTCCGCGATTACGTGAAGCGCGGGGGCACAGTGCTGGTCGCTGCGGGCAAGGAATTCGCCTCCGCCGAGTCGCTCTTCCGCTCGCCCTTGGGCGAGGTTATGCCCGCTCGCCCCACGGCGCGCGTGGTCGAGGAAGGCTATAAGCCCGCCGTCACCGAGCTTGGCCAACGCCACCCTGTCACCGCAGGCCTTGCGCCTTCGGGCGAGGGCGACTGGGGCCGCTGGCTCCGCCAGATCGAAGTCACGGCGCGCTCTGGCAATGTGGTGATGTCCGGTGCAGATGGCCGCCCGCTTCTTATCCTAGACCGCGTCGAAGAAGGCCGGGTCGCGCTCCTCGCCTCCGATCAGGCCTGGCTCTGGGATCGCGGCTTCGAAGGCGGCGGCCCGCAACTCGAACTCCTTCGCCGCCTCGCCCATTGGATGCTGA
This sequence comes from Paracoccaceae bacterium, assembly GCA_009922885.1. Lineage (GTDB taxonomy): Bacteria > Pseudomonadota > Alphaproteobacteria > Rhodobacterales > Rhodobacteraceae > UBA9554. The sequence continues at coordinate 785 of RFUP01000563.1, read as the reverse complement.
AAGAGCCCGAGCTTGAGGAAGAAGCAATCTGGGCCGAACCGGTGGGCCAAACCATGAAGATCATCCGCCGCAGCCTCACAGGCAATGTTGGCGACGTGACCATCGAAACGCCTTCCGGCGAAAAAGTTCTCGTGCCGCTCAAGGAAGCCAGCCCCGGCCAGTATGAAACCACTTGGACAGGCCCGGAAATCGGCCTTTACCGCCTCACCGAAGGCAACCGCTCCGCTGTTGTGGGCCTCGGCCCTGCCGCGCCGAAGGAATTCGAGGAAACCATCGCCAGCGCCGCACTTCTCGAACCCGCCGTCGATAGCCAGCGCGGCGGCATCCTGCCCCTGTCGCAAGGTGTGCCCGGTATCCGCGCCATCCGCGAAGGCCGCCCTGCCGCTGGCCGCAACTGGATCGGCATCACCCCGCGCGCCGCTTTCGAAACGCGCGACATCACCCGCCGCCCGCTCCTGCCTGCATGGCTCGCCTTGCTTCTGGTGTCGGGGATAATCCTCGCCGGATGGCTCCGCGAAGGCCGCCGTTCAGCGTGAGAGCGTCACTTCCACGGGCGCACCATAGGCCCCCGTCAGCGAGCAGCGCCCGCGGATCAGCACTGTCCTGAGCCCGTCGGGCACCAACACATTCTTCAGCTTCCGCGTGAAAGGTTGCTCGTCCACATGCGGGTGCATCAACTCGCGCACCGCCAGCACATTGCCCGCCGCATCAATGACTTCCCATTGATCCGCGTAATGGTCCCAGCCCACGTCAGGGTGGCTCAACGTCACCTCGAATTGCCAACC
>RFUP01000562.1 GCA_009922885.1 Paracoccaceae bacterium | reverse complement strand
GGTGTAGCGATCAAGTGGGTGCGTGAGATTGGTGCCGTAGGGAGGATGGGCCTGCTGATCAGCGACGCATTCGCGCTTCTCCGTGAAGGGGCAATTCTCGGTGAATCTGGACAAGGAGCCGGGTGCTTCGTGCAGTCCGGCGCGCCGCAGTCGGGGTCCGTAGAACGGGTTCGAGTCCAGCAGGGCGGCAACCAGCAGGCGAAGCGCCGCCAGTTGTCGCCGCCGGATCTCCTCCCGGTTCGGAAATGGTTCGGTCACTCGGCCGCGGGTGTTGCAGCGGGGTTCCCGACCGGCACCTGTTCCACCATAGCCGACTTCTTTTTCGGCATTGGCGGTGCGGGCTTGTAGAGCGTGACCAGGCAGCCGCCGATCGCCGCGGCGAGGATTCCGGCGTAGAATTGCCAACGGATGGCGCCGTAGCCGCCAGCCGGGGGATGGGTTGCGAGCGCAACGCCCGCATTGATGATCGGTGCGCCGGCAAAGATCAGGGACATGACCACCGCCGGCGTGGCCACCCTGCTCAACGGCGCGGCTTCCGCCGAGGCCACCCTAGAGTTCAGCATCACAGTGTCTGGCGAGGTTCAGACCTTCCTCTACACGCCCTGCACCGTCATCAGCATCCGGTGCCATTCCTTCTCCAGAACCGTCGGGAAGCCGTAAAGCTGCAGCAAATCCTCCCGCACCACGAGGTCGGTATAAAGCGAAACCGCCTCACCCACCCCCGGCATCCGCGCCAGCGTGCGATCCGAGCAGAACACCAGATACCCCACGCCCCGCACATCGATCAGCACATGATCATCCGCGCGATAATCCAGAATGCCCGAAATCTTGCCAATCATGCCGAGGCCCTCGCCAAAGCCGCCGCCAACCCGCCATGCGAGCGCGCGAAATAGGCATGGCACATCGCGATCGCCAAAGCATCCGCCGCATCCGGCCCCGCCAGCTTCACCCCCGGCAACTGCATCCGCACCATATGGTCCACCTGCTGCTTGGCCGCATGGCCCACACCCACCACGGTCTTCTTCACCTGGTTCGGCGCATATTCCCCCACCGGCAAGCCCGCTTCCGCCGGGGCCAGCACAGCCACACCCCGCGCTTGGCCCAGCTTCAAAGTCCCCGACCCATCCTTGTTCACAAAGGTATGCTCCACCGCCGCCTGATCCGGGCGATACTCGGCAATCAACGCTTTCAGCTGACGATAGAGCGACACCAACCGCTCCGGCATCTCCGCGCCTTCGGAATGGCACACCCCGTTCGCGACGTGGGTGAGTCGGCTTCCCTCAACATCGATCACACCCCAACCCATGTTTTTTAACAACCAATAGTTAAGGTCAGCAATGTCACGCAGGTTTCTACGCCAAATGCTGATGTCACTGCTGGTATCAGTGTACAGTTCATTGTTGTCATTTAACAATCTATAGTGCATGTCACCTTTGATTATCATTTGATCCAGCAGTCCATGTGGTTTTTGTTTGCGTTGTGTTATCTTTTGTAGGTTATTGAAATACAACACACTGTTAAAATTGTATCCTTGTGCATACGGACTCAATGACTTTACAAG
>RFUP01000561.1 GCA_009922885.1 Paracoccaceae bacterium | reverse complement strand
ATCTGCGCGTTCAACTCCCCGCGCTGGCCGATCCGCCCGATCACCGCCCGCAGCGCCCCCGGCTTCTTCCGTTTCGCGCCCTCCACGCCGAATACCGTTGTGGCAATCCCATCAAGCGCCTTTGCTTCCCGCTCCAGCACATCCGCCAAACGGTCCACCACCGCTTCGAGAAGCGCCATCAGGAGCGAGAACGGCTCGGAAATCCCCGCCCGCGAGCGCCCCGCATGGGCCACGAAACTCCGGAAAGCGCTCGGCGTGTGGTAGCGGATCGTCACCAGCCGCGTCGGGTGCAGAACGAAGGTGACAGGTGCCAACACGGGCCGCTCGGTCTCGCTCCCTGAAAGAAGGCTCGCCGTCAGGAACAAGGCGCCATTCTCGGTGTAGATCCTGCTCGAACTCTCGATCTCTGCCATCTCCTCACGGGTCGGCAGATCAACGCCCAGAACCTCTTCCAGCCCGCTTTCCTCTTCCGAGGTCGGGTGGTCGAAATCGGTCCAGACCACCCCCACCTCCCCCGTCAGGAGCAAGCCATCCTTCAGAATGTAATCCGCCCGCATCGGGCTAGACCTTCAAAGTAAAGAACAACCGCCGCAGCGGGAACAGAACCGACCCATCCGCAGCTTTGGGATATGCGTGGTCCATCACCGCCTCATAGGCCGCGATCAACTGTGCCTGCTCGCCCGCATCCAACGCATTGAGCAGGGGCCGCGCAAAGGTCGCCTCGGTGAAGCGCCGCACGGGATGACCCTCGCAAGGCTCAAGCACTTGATAATAGTCGGTTTCCCATAGCGAAACTTGCCCGAGCGGTGCCAGCAGCCGATAGTAGTCCACAGGCGCCAGCACGCCCGGCCCCTCCGATGTATCGTAGCGCCCCGGAAAATGCTCGGCCATCAGGCTCACCCAAACCCGATGCGACGGCGCATTATTCTGATGCGGCATTTGCACCGCCAGAGTGCCCCCTGCCGCCAGCATCCCGGCCAATCGCGGCAAAAGCGCCTCATGCCCCTTGATCCAGTGCAGTGCCGCGTTCGAGAAGATCAAGGCAGGTGCAGCCTCTGGAGCCCATCCCGCTATATCCGCCTCTGTGAGGTCCGCATACTGCCCCGTCTGGCGCGCCTCTTCGAGCATCGCAGGGCTTGCATCCACCCCGCACACCCTGCGCCCGAGGCCCGCCAAGGCAGCCCCCATCACGCCCGACCCACAGCCCAGATCCACCACATCACCCTCGGGCAATGGCCCGACCGATTGCAGCAGATCCACCGCAGGCCGCAAACGCTGACCCCGGAACCTGTGATAGGTCCCGGGGTTCCAATCTGCTGTCGCAGGCGCAGTCATCACGTCGGCTCCGGCTCCATCCCGCCCTTCGGGCGCGACTTGGGCTTTGTCTTCGGGATTGCCGTCACCGAAGGCAGGCCGGAGGTATCGTCATCCGATTTCTCATCCGGGCCGGGTTGCGGCGGCTCTCCGCGCATCACCCGCTTGATCTCTTCGCCCGTGAGCGTCTCGTACTCCAGAAGCCCCTGCGCCAGCCGCTCCCACTCGTCGTGGCGCTCGGTCAGGA
>RFUP01000057.1 GCA_009922885.1 Paracoccaceae bacterium | reverse complement strand
CCGACCATTGAAGAGCGCCGCATGGAAGCTCGTCGTCGCCAGCGCGAAGCAGAAGCATCTCGGTTGATCTACGAATATTTTCTGGCTCGCCTTAAAGAAACTTCGGTGCAGCAGGGCATTCAACAGCCCGACAGTCGACTGCTTTCTCCGGCAGTCATTCCTCCCTCTCCTTCTGCTCCTCGCAAGTCTCTGATCGCCGTCCTGGCTGCTATTCTGGGCGGATTTGCCGGCATAGCCATTGTCCTTGGAAAAGAATTCACCCAAAGAACTTTCCGTGCAGCCGAAGAACTGGAAGCAAAAACCGGCTACCATGTTTTGGGGCAGATTCCCTCCATTCCAGCCCGCCGCCGCCACTCCATTCTCCAGTATCTTATCGACAAGCCGACCTCTGCGGCGGCTGAAGCCGTGCGGAACTTGCGCGTTTCGGTTCTTCTTTCCGACATCGACAATCCCCCCCAGATTATCATGTCAACGTCTTCGCTCCCGGGAGAGGGTAAGACCACACAATCCATTGCGCTTACTCAGAACCTGTCAGGTCTCGGCAAGAAAGTTCTGCTAGTCGAGGGTGATATCCGCCGCAGGGTCTTCACTGAGTATTTCGATACCAAGGGCAAAAAGGGCATCATCGCCGTTCTCGCTGGCGAAGCGACGCTTGAAGACGTGGTGATACGGGACGAGCGTCTTGGTGCTGACATTCTTGTGGGCGACCGCCCGGAGATCAACGCCGCCGACGTGTTCTCCTCGGAGAAGTTCGCAAACTTCATGGAAGGCTTGAAGAGCAAGTACGACTACATCGTCGTCGACACTCCTCCCGTTCTGGTCGTTCCGGACGCCCGCATTATCGCGCAACATGTTGATGCCGTGATCTATACGGTTAAATGGGATTCAACCCGACATCGGCAGGTTCTCGATGGCTTGAAGGCCTTTGAGTCGGTCAATGTCAAGGTCGCGGGTCTCGTGCTTGGACAAGTTAGCCCGAAGGGCATGAAGCGCTATGGCTACGGTGACTCTTATGGCGCCTACGCCGCCTATAATGGCTATTACGACAACTGAGCTGTTAATCGAGCGCTAAACGTTTCGGGCTACAGTACTCTCCGGTGAATGGCGTCGGGTGATTACTGTGGTAGAACTAAACCGTTCGTTAGGTGGCCCTCTGGGCTTTGGTGAAGTCGCGCTTCCGAGAAGCGATGATGAGTCGTTTCGGGTTGATTTGGATAAGATCTTTCCGAGCGGAATCGCGTTTTTGGGCACTGCTTTCGAAGCCGGTGATATCTGGGTCAACACGAATGGCACCCTCAGTTTGGGCGGCGCATTCGAAAGCTACCCCACCACTGAAGGCGTGCTTCCCGTCTCGGATGTGATCGGGGTGCTTTGGTCGGATGTCGATACTCGCCTTGATGGAGAGGGCATCGAGAGCGGTCAAATCTGGTATGACATCGACGCGTTGGAGGAAACGTTCACAGTCACATGGGATGCCGTTGGCAGTTACCGCTTCCAGGCCGAACTTACCAATTCCTTTCAATTGGAAATGAGGCGCGTCGGAACATCCGACTTTGATCTCACTTTTCGCTTCGAGCGAGTGGGTTGGACGAGTTCTTCGGCGATCGACAGTGCCCAGGCCATATCCTTCATCTCGGGCACAAGGCTTCCCTTGCCAATAGCGCTGCCGTCGAGCGATGTCTTGGACACGGCTCTCGGCAGTAATGGTTTGATCGGTGAGTGGATTTGGCAATTTCGCAATGGGGTTCCGTCAGGTATCAGCACGGTTTCCGGCGTCGTCGCCCAAGCGCAGATTGCCAACTCTATCGTTACAGGTAGCGTACTGGACGACCTCCTTCGCGGCGGGCAGGGGAATGACACGCTACGAGGGGAAGACGGGAACGACTGGCTCTTCGGCTCTAACGGAGCGGATGTGTTGAATGGTGGAGCCGGAGACGACTTCATTTTCGGCGGCACTTCAGATCTCGACCTCAGAGATGTCATCTACGGTGCAGATGGGAATGACAGCATCGATGCGGGCTATGGCAATGACCTCGTCTATGGCGGTGCAGGTAATGACACGATCGCTGGTGGTTTCGGCGTGGACGAATTGTTTGGTCAGGATGGAAACGACGTTATTACCGGGTCTGCCTATTCCGACCTGATATTCGGTGGCGCAGGTGACGATTTCCTAAACGGCGGTTTTGGCTTTGATCGGCTGAACGGTGGAGCGGGGGCCGACCGTTTCTATGGCGAGAGCCAGACAGACATCTTCCTAAGAGTAGCCGGAGTTACCTTTGACATCTTATAAGGAGGCTCCGCGCTCATCGTTTAGGGATTAATTAACCTGGGAGGGAATTTTCGGGTCAGAAACAGCCCGTGGATTTCCAATGCCCGATACAACTCCCCTCTTGTCTTTGCCGCTGATCATGCCGTCACAGGCTCAGAAGCACCTTACCCACAATGAAGCCATTTCGCGTTTGGATTCCCTTGTCCAACTTAGCGTTAAGAGCCGCACCCAAACGGCTGCTCCTGATCCGGCCGAGGAGGGTGATCGGTACTTGTTGCCCGAGAACCCCTCGGGCCTTTGGGCTGGCGAACCAGCGGGTCACATCGCCATTTTACAAAATGGCGCGTGGGTTTTTGAAAAGCCCATGACAGGATGGATGGCATGGGTTCAGGACGAGCAGAGAATCGTTGCTTTCGATGGCGAATGGATTCTGGCTCAGGCATCTCCGGACTTTCAGAATCTCCCGTCGCTCGGCATTGGTGCGACAGCTGACGCAACCAATCGGCTCTCCACAGCGTCGGATGCAACATTGTTCTCGCACAATGGCCACGGGCACCAGCTGAAGATCAACAAGGCCTCCACAACGGAAACAGGGAGCATTCTTTTTCAAAGCAATTGGTCGGGTCGCGCTGAGCTCGGCCTGATTGGGGATGATGAGTTTTCTCTCAAGGTCAGTGCGGATGGCACGACATTTACAACTGCTATTTCCTTTGACGCTGAAACCGGTACTGCGCATTTTCCGAACGGACTGACCGGAGCTTCTCCAGCCGCATTCGGATCAGGCCCGCTCATTACCTCGGACTATGTTAGCGCGCGTGGCATAGACTTGATAACAAATGGCACTGGCCAATTGGGAAATACTTTCAATTTCCCGGCTGAGTTTTCGCTGGATGAGGTGATCACGCCAAATCTTCCGGGAAGCTTCCGGTTCCAAGGCCACTCCTCATCGACCATCTTCATCGAGGAGGACGTCGCGGTTGACCCCAATCGTGCCTATCGAACCTCGTGTTACGTAAGGCAGGAAAATGTGGCAGGCAGTTGGAGCGCGTTTTCGAACGGGTGCAGACATCTGCAATATGTCGGTGTCCTCTGCTTAGATGCGGATCGCAAACCAATCACTGCAACACACCATATGCGGTTTCGACAGGGTGATTTGGACAGTCGGACAACACTTGCACAACCTCTCAGCCCCGGTGACACGGTTGTTCATCTGACGAGCACAAGCGGTTGGAACACCACCTCGGCTCATGCCTATGATCGTGGGATAATTCTATTCGGATACCAAAATAGCAAAGGCTATGAATATTCTGACTACAGCAGGATTGTCGGCCACGATCTTTTCGATCTGGGCGCAATAGACGGAACTTCAAAGACCATCACCCTAAAGGCTCCCTGGCCAGACGGTCTCAAGAACCCGAATGACCCAAGTGGTATCTGGCCCACCGGAACGGCACTAGCGAACTCGTCATCTGGCGGGTCATACAAATACACGACCATGGCTGGAGTGGTTCCAGAGCCCGAAAAATGGTTTCGAGCGGAAGGTTTCATCGGCGGCATTGACAAGTCCGGCACCAACCAGACCCAGAACTTTGCTCCGGGCACCGCTTTCGTCAAAGTCATGTGGCTCGCAAATTATTCGAACCGCTCAGGGGGCTGGACTGGGTATCCTGATACTGGTGCAAGCCACAGCGTTTGGTTCGCCGGAATTTCGATGGTCCCCGATCCGACACTCCATATTTCGAAGAATACCGCTGGTGCGACATCAGGCTCTTACAAGCTGCAGGTCATTGCGAGTGACCCGGTCACAAACCAACTGAGTTTGCAAGACGCACTTCCAAAGTTGTCTGAACTTTGAGCCAAGAGGCGGTGTTCCGTTAAAGCCAAGTGCCTTAACGGAACATCGTATTCGGCAAGACAAGCGAGATCTGCGGGAACAAGACCAAGATCAGAAGGGTGCCGAGCATTGCCAGCCAGAACGGGAAGACACCCTGAAAAATCCTGCCCAAGCTCACGTTGGGAGCAACAGATTTCACAATGAACACGTTCAGGCCGACGGGTGGGGAAATTAGTCCCATTTCAAGTGTCAGAACCACCAAAACACCGAACCAGATCGGATCTAGCCCCAAGTTCAGAATAACCGGAAAGAAGATGGGCATCGTCAGAACCAGCATGGCGAAACCCTCAAGGAAGCAACCAAGCACCAAATATACCGCCAGGATCAGAAAGAGCGTGCCATAACTCCCTAGATTCAGCCCCGTCAAAGCGTCCCCAACCACTGTGGGGATATGGCTAAGCGCCAAGAACGGGTTGATCAGATGCGCTGCAATCAGGATGAGCATGACTGTTGCGGTAGTCACAGCGCTGTCCTGCCCTGCTTCCTTTAAAGCTGCCCATGTGAGATTTTGGGTGATCAATCCATAAACGATCACCATTCCCGCCCCCACACCAGCAGCTTCTACAGGGCTGAAGAACCCCCCATAGATGCCTCCGATTGTCGCGACAACAACAGTCAGGATCGGCACGGCTCCAAGCAAGGCCTTCGCCTTTTCCTTAAGCGTCGTGACAGGCCCGGGCGGCCCTAGCTCTGGTTTGATCCAGCACATAATGGCAATGACCATAAGGAACGAGCAGAGCAAAAGAATGCCGGGCAACACGCCGGCAAGGAACAGGCGGCCAATACTTTGCTCGGTTAGAATGGCAAAGATCACGAAGCCGGTTGAAGGCGGAATTAGGATGCCGAGCGTTCCGCCCGCAGCAACAACCCCAGTGGAAAGCCTCGTGTCATAATTGAAGCGGTCCATTTGCGCGAGGCTGACTTTGCCCATGGTCAGAGCAGATGCAACCGATGATCCAGAGAGCGCGGCAAAGCCCCCGCACCCGATAACTGTCGCGCTAGCCAGACCCCCTTTGATGCGCCCGACTATCGCATACGCCGCGTCGTAGAGCTTACTGCTCATTCCTGTCGCGCTGGCCACGTTGCCCATCAGGATGAACAAAGGCACGACAATCAATTCCGGGTTGGAGGCCAAGGTGAAGGTTTCAGAGGCCAGAAGCCCCATTGCCGCGTTCCATCCGTTGAGGGCCCAAATTCCCACAAACCCCACCAAGAACATGGCGAAGGCCACCGGAATACGAACCGCCAGAAGACCCAGCAACACGACGACGCCTACGACGCCCAGCATTCCTTCGGACATTGTTACCTCCGCTGGTCACGACGGACGTCGAGCCGGAAAATCGCCATCTCAATGGCTCTGAGAAGCATTCCAGCCGCCGCCAAAAGGGCGAACCCGCAAAGTGCCCATTGGAACCATGCTTTCGGCCACCGCAGAAGGTTTGTGGACAGGTTGAGCATTTGGCTCAGTTTCGCACTTTCCCAGATAGCGTAGGCCATCAAGACAAAAATCCCAGCGCCAAGAAGCGCCGAGAAGATATCGATTGCACGATTCATGCCTGGGGAAAGCTTGTGCTCAATCAGGTCGACCCCGATGTGTCCGCCGAGCCGGTCGCAAAGAGCCATTCCACCAAACACGACAATCACCATGATCATCGTAATCATGTCTTGGGAACCAAAGAGCGGAGAACCGAGCGCGCGACCGATAACATCAACCAGAATGATACCGACTTCCGCAAAGATCCCTATAATTCCCAAGGCGGTAGACAGGCCAATCAGCCTGTCTACCCAAGTTCTCAGTGGGCGCACTTAGTTGCCCCGCATCTTCGCGAGGGTGGCATCGCCACCGACCGTTGCAACGTATTTATTCACAACGTCCGCAACGGCATCGGAGAAGGCTTTTGCCTCATCCGCAGAGAGATCTACGATCGTGTTATCCCCGCTCGCCCGCGCTGCTTCCAGTGCCGCATTCGCAGTCGCGTTCCATGCGTCTTCAGCCGATTTGGACAGCGGCACACCTGCCACTGCGTCAATCGCGGCTTTCTGATCTGCAGGCAGGCCATCGTACTTGGCGGCTGTCATGACGGCGAAGAACGAACCCCGCCCGATGTTCGCGCCGAGCGTATAGCTGTTTGCAACTTCGTCGAGTTTGAAATCGGAAAGCGTCGATGCACCGGTGATAACGCCATCGATCAGTCCGGTTTGCAGCGCATTGTAAACTTGGTTGATCGGCATCTGTACAGGTGTTGCTCCAAGCGCGGTTGCCACTTCGGCCATCGTCGCCCCCGCAACGCGGATCTTGAGCCCTGCCAGATCACCCGGTGCTTTGATGACCTTGTCTTTCATGATGAAGATGTTCGGCTCCGAAGTCCAAAGCGCCAAAGGTTTGGTCGCAGGGAATTCAGCCGAGAAATCGTCGAAGGCGCGCCAGATCGCGTCATAACCCGGCATATCCAGCGGGATCGCGTTCGGGAGCTCCACGATCATGGTCTTTCCGAACTGGGAAGACGTGTAGCCGGGCAAACCCCAAGCAATGTCGGCAACACCCTGAACCGCGCGGACATACTGTTCAGCAGGGCCAGCGCCCAACTCGCCACCGTGATAGCCGCGCACGGTAAGCGCTCCTCCGGTTGCGTCACTGACCGATTTGTTCAGAACCTCGATAACGCTTGCATTGATCGTGTGGAACGGCGGCGTGAAGTTCGCGAATTTGAGCTCTTCCGCCTGTGCGGCGAAGGCGGTGGATGCGGCCAGAATTGCTCCGGCAAATACATGCTTCAGGTTCATGTGATCCTCCCAGGTCACGGCCCCGAGGCACTCAGGGCCAGATTGAACATGCGGGACAAGCTATTTCACGCTTGCCCCGCACCCTATTCCACGCGGATTTCTGCCTGTTTGTGTGCTTCTGTGGATGTCTTGCCCGTTGTTGCAGGCTCACCCCACTTCAGCGTGAGGATGTCGCCAACCTGCACATCTTGCGCCACAACACCCAAGGAAAGAATGCTGCGCTCGTTCCACGAATAGCCGTTGAACATGCTCATCCCGACCATTTTGCCGTCCTTCATCACCATGTCGGCGGAAGAGGACGCATAGTTTGGTTGCGGGAAGTCGATCCACTTGTACGGCAAGCCATCTTCGAAGGCCGAAGCAATCACTTTTAGCACGTCTTCACGGTTCCACTCGAAGGTGACCTTTTTCCGGTTGCTTGCGCTGCCCTTCATTTTGGTGAGGGCCGCTTTCCCGATAAAGTCGTCTTTCTTCCAGCCGATGTAGAAGCCGTAGCCGAGTTCGAAGGGGTTCACGTAGTAGTCTTCGATGTTGTTCGACACGAAGCTGCCACCGATGGAGCCTGCCGCTTCATACATGTCCGCACCAAGCCAGTCGCGGTAATCCGCGAGCATGCCGTCCCCGGTGTAGATGCCTGGAAGCGGAGAGGGGATCCAGCCGGATTCAAGCGTGTTGGTGGAATAGGCGCGGCTGCCGCACTGGACAAGTTCCACACCCGCGTCGCGCGCTGCTTGCATCACGGTGGAGTGGATATAGTCCTTATCCTTGTAAGGCCCCCAGATCTCCAAGCCCGGTGCGCCAGACATGCCGTGGCGGAGCGCCTGAACCTTCTTCGAGCCGATATTGATCCAGTCCACGCAGAAGAACGGGATATCCGGGATCGGGCCGCCATTCATCTTCTCGAAGATCTTCGGCGCGTCAGGGCCTTGGATCTGGAAGCGATAGTGCTCACGCAGGACACGCTCACCTTCGGGGCGCGACGGAGAGCGCGGGTCATAGCGCAGGCGGACATTCCACTTGCCCCATGCTGCCGCGAACATCAGCCAGTTCGACGTCGGTGCGCGGCCAACGAGGATGTATTTGTCCTCACGCTCGCGGAAAATGATATGGTCACCAATGACATGGCCGTTCGGCGTAACCGGCACGAAGTGCTTAGCGCGGTTCAAATCGAAATTCGCAAAACTGTTGATACCATGGTGCGACAGGAATTCGGTGGCCTGCGGACCTTCAACGATCACTTCGTCCATATGGTGGGATTGATCGAAGAGCACAGCAGAATTGCGCCATGCCGCTTGTTCATTGCGCCAGTTCTGAAATTCTGGAGCAACAACCGGATAGACATACATGCCGGACTTCGAGTTCCGAAGCATGTCGACGGGATTGCCGTGTTGTTTGATTACGTCTGAAAGGCTCGGCATTGTCTCACTCCTCCTGATTGACAAATTAGGCAGCGGTCACAAGCGCAAGGCCCGGAACACGCTCTGCAAGGCGCGGATCCCCACGCATCACGAATTCAAGATTTTCCCGCGCGAGGCGGGCATGTTCGCGGGCAAGCGCTTCGGCGCGCGAGCCTTCACGGTGCTCTATCGCATCCACAAGCTGGCGGTGCTGGTGCTGTGCGCGGCGCAGCGATGCTTGGAAATCGGCCAAGAATTCCTGGCCCTGCAAGAAGGCGCTCGGGGATGCGAGCGGCAGACGCACAACGCGCTCGACCTCTCGTTCGATCACCGAACTTCCTGCGGCCCGCGCCAAGAGCGCATGGAACCGCGCGTTCTGCTGGACGTAGGTTTCGAAGTCGACCTGCGTCTCACCCCAAGCGGCTTGATCGAGCAAGGCCAGTACTTCGTGCATTTCAGCCAGCACGTCCGGCGCCGCCCCTCGCTCGGCAGCCAGACGTGCGGCCGTTCCTTCGAGCACCCCTCGCAACTCGATGGAATCGATAACATCAGTCACGGAGAAGCTCGCGACTCGGCAACCGCCACTCTCTAGGCGCTCCAGAAGGCCTTCAGCGATCAAACGATCCATGGCTTGCCTTAAGGGTGTTCTGGAAATGCCAAGGCGATCCGCCAGCGCCGTTTCGGGCAGGCGGCTGTTTGCTTCGAACTCGCCGCTCAGCACAAGAGAACGCAGGCCCGAAAGCGCTTTTTCAAATTGGCTTTGGCGTTCCAGATCGGACATGCCCCCTCCCAAGGGTTAAATTGCCGCTGGCCCAGAAGTTATTGTATACCGCCAATATGTCAAGAGCGGGAGAAATGGGAATTTTCCTCGTCTTTTTCCACCATTTTCAGTACGAATCGACTTATCTGTATACAGCTCAACAAGTAGGCGCAAAAAAACGGGCGCAGAACGCGCCCGTTTTTGGGAGGTATGTGATGCTTAGAAGTCGAGGTTTTCGACGTTCAGCGCGTTCTGCTGGATGAACTCACGGCGCGGCTCAACCACGTCGCCCATCAGCTTGGTGAAGAGGTCATCTGCTTCCACCATGTCATCCACCCGCACTTGCAGGAGCGTGCGCGCTTCGGGGTCAAGCGTGGTTTCCCAAAGCTGCTCGGGGTTCATCTCGCCCAGGCCCTTGTAACGCTGGAGCGAAAGGCCCTTTTCACCTTCGCTCAGGATCGCTGCGAGCAGATCAAGGGGGCCATGAATGAGCTGGGAGCGCTCTTTCCGCACGAGCGTGGCCGTCTGGGCGTAAACCTCCTGCATTGCAGGCGTCGACTGACCCAGCTTGCGCGCTTCGCCAGACCGCAGCACGGGCCCATCCAACGTGCGAAGCTCTTCCACACCACGCACCATGCGGCTCAGGCGGATGCC
>RFUP01000560.1 GCA_009922885.1 Paracoccaceae bacterium | reverse complement strand
CGATGGGCGTCGACGTCCAGCGCGGTCACTTCTGGGTCATCATCCGCCGATGGTCCCGTAACGGCAACAGCCGCCTGATGGCCTTCGAGAAGGTCGAGAGCGGGTTTCGCGCGGCGCTGGTGCTTCCCTTGGTGGAGGAAAACGCATGATCTGGGCGTTGATCGTGGCCTTGCTGCTTGGGGCACCTGTGGCGGCGCAGGAAGCTGTGGCGCGCTTCGGGGAAGGAGAAACGCGGATGGTGCTGCGCTCCACCACCGATATCCGCATTCTTGCCTCGTTGATGGAGCGGTTCGCAGCGGCCAATCCCGATCTGGCAGTGGAATATGAGCAATGGGGATCGAACGACCTGTTCCTTGCGTCGAGCGGGGATTGCGCCACGGGGGCTGCGGGCGCAGATGCGATCCTGTCGTCGGCGGTGCAACAGATGGTGTGGCTGGTGAATGCGGCTTGCGGCTTTCCTTATAAGTCCGCGCAGACCGCAACCCTGCCACCCGAACGGCGCTGGCGGGATGAATTGTGGGGCGTGACGGAAGAGCCTGCAGTGATCCTCTATAATAAAGAGAGGATTGCGGGCGAGGATGTGCCGCGCAGCCGCTTCCGGCTGCTCGATATCATGCGCGCCGATCCCGAACTGGTGCGAGGGCGGATCGCTACCTACGATATCAAGGCTTCGGGGCTGGGGTATCTCTTTGCCCATGTCGATAGTCAGGAGGCCAATACCTTCGGTGCGATGCTGGAAAGCTTTGCCCGTGTGGATGCGGTGGCGACCTGTTGTTCGGCGGAGATCATCGAGGGCGTGGCCGAGGGGCGTTACCTCATCGCGTATAATGTGTTGGGCTCCTACGTGGAGGAAGCGCGCGATGCCAAGGTGGGCGTGGTTCTGCCCGAGGATTACACGCTGGTGCTGTCGCGCGGGTTCATGATTCCGAAAGGGGCGGGGGAGAAGGCCGCCGCCGCGCGCCTTCTGGAGTTCCTGCTCTCGGATGAGGCACGGCCCATGCTGGAAGCAGCTAATCTGAGGATGGTGGCGGGTGGCGATGAAACCGGATTGCAGCCGAGTGCACGGCGATTGATTCCGCTTTCGCCCACTTTGCTCGTGGCCTTGGACAAGAATCGCCGCGAAACCCTCTACGGGCTTTGGGAAAACGCCTTCGATCCGGCTCAGGAGTGACTCTTGCCGCCGACTCGCGGGATTCTGGCAGGGCGAGCCGGGCTTTTTACGGAGAGCAGGGGGGAATCGCAGAGCGATTCAGATGCGAGTGCAGCGATTCACCGGGGTGATTTGGAGAATTCGCAGCATGGCTTGTGGATATGTCTGTGGATACCTCAATATCTGGAAGGAGCTCATGCTGCGGTGCGGAAATTTTATTATCCAAAACTGGCTTTTGGAGAAACATTCAGCAACCAACCCACTGAAAAGACGAGAAAATCCGGTTTTTTGAAAAAAATGTGACGGTCCGATGCATTTCTCTCTTGCGGGTGTCGTCTACTGACCGTAGATAGCCCCTCACCGGACGCGCTGATGCGCTGACGGGGCGGCGGAACGGATCGCGGTGGCGGA
>RFUP01000559.1 GCA_009922885.1 Paracoccaceae bacterium | reverse complement strand
CCCCCGAAACCGCAATCTTGCGGCCCTCCAGCGCCAGCGCACCCGCGCCCTGCAACGTCTGCCCGATTGCCTTGAACACCTGATCCGCCGCCAAGCGGAACGTCTGCCCCGTCGGCTTCAACGCGTCATCGGTATATTCGAACTCGATCTCCCGCACCGTGCCATTGCCGATCACCCGCACCGGGCTTGCATTGGTCACGATCCGCACGCCCTTGGAGGCCGCCAGATCCTGCTCGAAGGGGCTCGCGTTCATCCGGTCCCGCCCGCGCCGATACACCAGCGTCACATTGAGCGCGCCCAAGAGCTTCGCTTGCACTGCCGCGTCGATCGCGGTCATACCGCCACCGATCACCACCACATCACGCCCCACGGGCAGCTTGGAAAGATCACCCGCCTGCCGCAATTCCGCGATGAACTCCACCGCATCCATCACGCCCGCCGCGTCTTCCCCCTCGGCCCCAAGCGCATTCACGCCCGCCAAGCCGATGCCCAGAAACACCGCGTCATATTCCGCCTTCAGCCCGTCGAGCGTCAGCCCAGCGCCCAGCGCCACCCCGGTCTTCACCGTGATCCCGCCGATCTGCATCAGCCACTCAACTTCCTTCTGCGCATAACCACCCGTCGATTTATACGCCGCGATGCCGAACTCGTTCAGCCCGCCCGCCTTGGGGCGCGCATCATGGATCACCACGTCATGCCCCTTCATCGCCAAGCGATGCGCGCAGGCCAACCCCGCCGGACCGGCCCCGACAACGGCAACACGTCGCCCCGTCGAGGCCGCCCGGGAGAAAGGATGAATTCCCTTGTCCATCAAGCGATCCGTTGCATAGCGCTGCAACTCGCCAATCCGTACCGGCTTGCCCTCTGCCGTCTCGCGCACACAGGCCTGCTCGCAAAGTGTCTCGGTCGGGCAAACCCGCGCACACATGCCGCCCAGGATATTCTGCGAAAGAATGGTTTTGGCAGCCGCTTCCGGCGTTCCTGTGGAAATCTGCCGGATGAAGAGCGGAATATTGATATCCGTCGGGCAGGCCGTAATGCAGGGCGCATCGTGGCAGAAGTAGCAGCGATCCGCCGCCACCAGCGCCTCGTGGTCATCCAGCTTCGGGTGCAGATCCGAGAAATTCGTTCCAAGCTCGTCCGGCGGCAGGCGCCCCGAAACGATCCCCGGTGTCAGGGCATTCGCGGTCATTGGACCATCCTCTGTTGGCTTTCGTTGGCTTTCTTATTGGCCTCAGGATGCCACGATTCTATTTTTTATCAATCGGTAAAATTTTTGAGGGCGCAGATTTTTGTCTTTGCCTTTCATCACGCCGAAAAATGCGAAAAAAAGCAGCACTACTGCGCTACCAAGAAAAAGCCCGGCAGAGACGGGCGCGCAGCCCGCCTCAGAAGCCTGCCGCACCAAGTCGCCTTTTTCCCTTTGCTGGGATAAAGAGCGCAATAAACATAGGACCCAAACGAGGCCCCTCCCCCAATGACCTTCCACCGCTACGCCCTCTACTGGACCCCACCACCCGGCCCCTTCGCCGCGTTCGGCGGCGAAGGGGCCGGGTGGTGGGGTCCAGTAG
>RFUP01000558.1 GCA_009922885.1 Paracoccaceae bacterium | reverse complement strand
AAGAATGCTTCGAGATTCGTCCTCGGTGTATCGCTCACGGCTTCCTCCTCTCCAGCATCGCGTCGGCGTATTCGTATGCTACGTCTGAATACCCATCAAAAGAATCGTAGTTTTTGCTGTTCGCTAGCATCCCCTGCAATGCTGCCGCCGCGAAATAGTCGCGGAGGGTCATGCCTTTTGATTTCAGTGGATCATTCAGCGGAAACGCCGATCCTCCGTCGTTGATTGGTTGTTCGCTCATTTAATTGCCTTTCTCTCCTGAATCGCTTTCCCATGTGCCAGCACCTCCTCGATGCGAGACAGTGGGCATCGAATCCTTGCTGCGATCTGACCGTATGACTCTCCCGCCTGGTGCATCTCCCAGGCGCGCAGACATGCGAATTGCTCCATCGGGCTTTTCTTGTGCCGTACATCATCCAGGCGCGGTATCGGCCGGCCATCGACGGAGAACTTCGTGTTGGCTGGATATGACAGCAGCCCGCGCTTCACCGCGTTGGCGATGATCTCTGGCGCTTGTGCGAGTAGGTTCATGGCTTAGCATCCCTTACCTTGATCCATCGCGCGGTGGCGACGGGGTTTTCGCAGGTGCGTTTCATCTCGTCACCGGCCTCCTTGAGTAGCTTGATCTTCACCTTCAGTGCAGCCACGTAGGATGTGAGGTCGTTGATGTTCTGATGCGCAGACTCAAGCGCGTCTGTACATGTCTGCCTGCCAGCGTTCACAACCTTCCACGCGGTCGATTCCGCGATGCCGAACTTGGTGGCAAGCTCCTGGTACGAGTACGACGGGTTGTTCCGGTACTCCTTGAGAATGGCGCGCCGAGTTTCCTCGGACACCTTCCATGGCCTATTCTGGGTAGACATCGCCTTTGAGGATCCAGGTTGGGGATTGAATGGTAGCCATCTCGCCGGCGTTGTAGGACGGCCATTGGTCCGTGTCCTCGCAGGCCACGTAGTCGGCGATCCACTTCTTCCAGGTGAGCGACGCCTTGTCGAGCGACTCATCGTCTAGCCGGTACACGGACACCGCATAGGGAGCCTCGGCCTCGACGCAGACCCATGCCCAGTTGCGCGTCTCGCCGGTGAGGTCGCGCCAGAGGTCGCGGTAGTATGCCGCCTGCACGTCGTACCGCAGCTGGCCAATCTGCCGGCGGAATCCGTGCGGACTTCCGTCGCGGACCTTCTTTAGGTCCACCAGGAACGGCACGTTGTCGGGCACGAAGTCCACCAAGCCCTTGCGGTCCACATCGCCGTGGGGCGCAAACAGACCGACCTGGGACTTGCCCTTCCGCAGCAGGTTGCTGGCAACTGGATGCCGCCAGACGGAACGGACCATGGCCTCGACGGTTTCGATCTCGTCATGCTTGAACACGGTGACGCCGCGCTCGCGCTGCTCGTCTCTCCAGGCGCGCGCTTCCTTGGTGCGGAAGTCGTCGAACGGGCTGGTCGTGTAGGCATAGCTGGTAAGCAGGACCTTGTGATCCAGCAGGCTGCCGATGTTCATGTCCTCGGTGGACTCGCGCTCTTCGGAGAACCCTGCCAGCACGTGAGCCGGCGAGCGCCCGAATGCCTTGAGCATCGAGACGTTGA
>RFUP01000557.1 GCA_009922885.1 Paracoccaceae bacterium | reverse complement strand
TCGGATTTACCGATCATGACCTCGATCTTTCCTTCGAGGGTCAAACGTTCCGTGCCGATAGCGGTATGGGCGCAAAAGCCTTGAGCCAATCCACTGGCCTCTCCGTCGACAATACCGAAGCCGTGGGGGCGCTATCTTCTGATGCAATCTCCGAGGCAGACATCACGGCGGGACGCTTCGATGGAGCTTCCGTCATTGCGTGGCGTGTGAATTGGGCTGATATCTCGCAGCGCGAGGTTATTTTTCGCGGCGAGATCGGTGATCTGAAACGTGCAGGCGGGGCCTTCGCTGCCGACCTCCGTTCCCTTGCCTCGCAATTGAACCGCCCGCTCGGCCGGATCTTCCAAAAGCCCTGCGCGGCGGTTCTGGGAGATGCCGATTGTGGCTTCGACACAACCAATCCCGGATATGCCACCGAAAGCGTACTTCTTTCCGCAAACAATGGCACGCTTCGGTTTGCATCCCTTCCCGGCTTCGAGGACGCATGGTTCTCGCGTGGGGCATTGACGGTTCTAAGTGGTGCGGCCCAAGGCCTCACAGGCTCGATCAAGCGTGACAAAGCCACATCAGACGCGCGTGAAATCACGCTCTGGACCGAGCTTCGCGCCCCACTTCAAGCCGGCGATCAGGTCCGCCTCGTGGCCGGATGTGACAAGCGTTTCGAAACCTGCCGCTTGAAATTCCTCAATCATCTGAATTTCCGTGGTTTCCCGGACCTACCCGGGGATGATTGGAGCCTCCGGCTTCCCTCCGGCGAGGAAGCGCTCGATGGGGGCAGTCGCCGATGACTCCCCTCGAAACCTCGATCATCGCGGAGGCGCGCTCGTGGCTTGGCACGCCCTATGTGCATCAAGCCAGCTCCAAAGGGGCAGGGGCAGATTGCCTTGGCCTCGTTCGCGGTGTCTGGCGCGCGCTCTACGGGCAGGAACCGGAAGCCGCGCCATCCTATTCGATGGATTGGTCGGAACCTCGTCGAGAGGAACGCTTGTGGGAAGCCGCTCTCCGGCATCTCGTGCCAACTGAAACACCCGCGCCGGGACAGGTCTTGCTGTTCCGGATGCGCGACAGCGGCGTCGCCAAGCATCTGGGCCTCCTGTCGCAGGCAGGGCCGACGCCTCAGTTCATCCATGCCTATTCCGGTTACGGCGTCGTGGAAAGCGCGCTGACCCCGCCCTGGGCGCGCCGCATCGTGGCCCGCTTCCGCTTTCCCGAACGCGACTAAGGAGTTTTTACCGTGGCAACGATCCTATTTTCCGCCGCAGGCGCGGCACTGGGCGGCACGATGGGCGGCACCGTTCTGGGGCTGTCTTCTGTTGCGGCGGGCCGTTTCATCGGGGCCACCCTCGGGCGCGCGATTGACCAACGCGTCATGGGGCGCGGTTCCGACGTGGTCGAGACCGGGCGGATCGACCGTCTGCGCCTCACGAGCTCCGGCGAGGGTCAGCCCGTCTCGCGCGTTTATGGTCGGATGCGGATCGGCGGCCATGTCATCTGGGCTACCCGATTTCTGGAAACGGTCACCACCTCGGGCGGTGGTGGAGGCGGTAAAGGCAGCCCGTCGCGCCCGCAAACCCGCGAATATTCCTATT
>RFUP01000556.1 GCA_009922885.1 Paracoccaceae bacterium | reverse complement strand
GTGGACGCGATCTGGTTCAATCAAGGCCAAGTCTGCTGTGCAGGCTCGCGACTCTTGGTGCAAGAAGGCATTGCTGACCGCTTCCTTGCCAAACTGAAAACCCGCATGGCCTCGCTCCGCATCGGCGATCCGCTGGACAAATGCATCGACATCGGCGCGATGGTTGATCCCTCGCACCGCGACCGCGTGGCGAGCATGGTCGCAGGCAGCACAGGCACCTGCCACCAACCCGCCCTGCAACTCCCCGCAGGCGGTGCCTTCTATCCACCCACGCTGATCACCGGCCTGCAAGCCGCCGATCCCCTGATGCAGGAAGAGATTTTCGGCCCCGTCCTCGTTTCCACAACCTTCCGCACGCCTTCCGAGGCCGTGGAACTCGCGAACAACACCCGTTACGGCCTTGCCGCTTCGGTCTGGACAGAAAACCTGAACCTCGCTCTCGATGTGGCCCCGAAACTCGCCGCAGGTGTGGTCTGGGTGAATGCAACGAACCTCTTTGACGCCGCCGCCCCCTTCGGTGGCATCCGCGAAAGCGGGTTTGGCCGTGAAGGCGGCTCTGAGGGTCTCGCCGCTTACGTAAAGCCCGCCGGAAAAGCGAAAGCTTTGAAACCGATCGAAGCCTTTAACGGTGAAGGCGTGGCCGATGGCCTCGACCGCACGCCGAAGCTCTATATCGGCGGCAAGCAAGCCCGCCCCGACGGAGGCTATGCCAAGAACGTCTTCGGCCCGAAAGGGGCGCTTCTGGGTCAAGCCCCGATTGCCAACCGCAAAGATATCCGCAACGCCGTGGAAGCCGCGCGGGGCGCGGGAAGCTGGGGCAAAACCACAGGCCACCTCCGCGCGCAGATCCTTTATTACATTGCCGAGAACCTTTCGGCCCGCAAACGCGACTTCGCGGATCTTCTGAACACCATGCAGGGCGGCAAGCGCGGCGCAGACGAGGTGGAGGCCACCATCCGCCGTCTCTTCACCTATGCCGCATGGGCCGACAAGTTCACGGGCGACGTGAAAGGGGCCCCGATCCGTGGCGTTGCCTTGGCGATGCGCGAACCCGTGGGCGTGATCGGTGCCTTCTGCCCCGATGAAGCCCCGCTGCTGGGGCTGGTTTCCCTCATGGCGCCAGCTATCGCCATGGGCAACCGCGCGGTGCTCGTCGCCTCTGAACCTTTCCCTCTTGCCGCAACCGAGTTCTACCAAGTGCTCGACACCTCCGATGTGCCGGGCGGCGTGGTGAACATCCTCACCGGAAGCCACAGCGAACTTGCCCCGCAACTCGCAGGCCATGCGGATGTGGATGCGGTCTGGTCCTTCTCTTCCTCGCCGCTTTCGAGCGTGATCGAGAAGGAGAGCGCCGGAAACCTCAAGCGGACGTGGGTCAACAACGGTTTTGCGCGCGACTGGATGGGGGCCGAGGGCGAAGGCCGCGCCTTCCTCGAACAGGCCACAGAAGTGAAAACCGTCTGGGTGCCCTACGGCGAGTGATCAAAGAACGATCAGCCGCGTTTCATAGGTGAGGCGCGGCGCGATCCAATGGAGATCACGGCGGGAAAAGCCGATACACCCCGCCGTGGGAAAGCCCGGCCTCCGCCA
>RFUP01000555.1 GCA_009922885.1 Paracoccaceae bacterium | reverse complement strand
CGTCAAAGCCGTCAAACTCTACCCCGCAGGTGCCACTACCAATTCCCATTCTGGCGTGCGCGACTTCGATAAAGTCCGCCCCGTTCTGGAAAAAATGGCCGAGATCGGCCTGCCCCTCTGCGTGCACGGCGAAGTCACCGACCCCGCCGTCGACATCTTCGACCGTGAAGCCGTCTTCATCGACCGCGTCCTCGATCCCGTCCGCCGCGCCACCCCCGGCCTCCGCGTCGTGATGGAACACATCACCACCGCCAACGGTGTAGACTATGTGAAATCGAACGCCACCGATCTCGGCGCGACCATCACCACTCACCACCTGATCATCAACCGCAACCACATCCTCGTGGGCGGGATCAAACCGCATTACTACTGCCTGCCCGTCGCCAAGCGCGAAGAACACCGCCTCGCGCTGCGTGCCGCTGCCACCTCCGGCGATGCCCGCTTCTTCCTCGGCACCGATTCGGCTCCGCACACGGATGAAAACAAGGAAAGCGCCTGCGGTTGCGCGGGCTGCTTCACCGCCACCAACACGATGTCGATCCTCGCCCATGTCTTCGAGGAAGAACACGCGCTCGACCGGCTCGAAGCCTTCACCTCGCTCAATGGCCCGGCTTTCTACCGCCTGCCGGTGAACGCCGCGAAAATCACGCTTCGGAAGCGCGAAACCGCCATTGAATACCCGAAGAAAATCATCTCCGGCGAAGGCCCCGTCACCGTCTTCGACCCCGGCTTCCCCCTCTTCTGGAGCGTCGTGGCCTAAGCCACCCGCCCCACACCGCCAGCCCAAGAAAGGACCGCCCATGATCCCCGCCGCTTACCCGCCCAAAGAGGAAATCGCCCGCCTGACCGCGCGGATGCTCTGGGAAATCGGCGCGGTGCATTTCATGGAGGACAAGCCCTTCATCTTCGCCTCGGGCCTGCCCTCGCCCGTCTATATCGACTGCCGGAAGCTCATTTCCTTCCCCCGCATCCGCTCCACCCTGATGGACTTCCTCACCTGCACCATCATGCGGGACGCAGGCTTTGAAGCCTTCGACAATATCGCTGGCGGCGAAACCGCAGGTATCCCCTTCGCCGCCCTCGTGGCCGAGCGCATGGCCCTGCCCATGACCTATGTCCGCAAGAAGCCCAAAGGCTACGGCCGCAACGCCCGTATCGAAGGCGCGATGACCGAAGGCGAACGCGTCCTCCTCGTCGAAGACCTCACCACCGATGGCGGCTCGAAGCTCTCCTTCGTCGACGCGATCCGCGAAACCGGGGCCACCTGCGGCCACACCGCCGTGATCTTCTATTACGGCATCTTCGACAAAACGATCCCCACCCTCCGCGAACACGGCGTCGAGTTGTCCTACCTCTGCACCTGGTGGGACGTTCTGGCCGAAGCCAAAGCCCAAGGCCGCTTCGCACCGGAGATTCTCGGCGAAGTCGAATCCTTCCTCAAAGACCCCGACGGCTGGCGCGCCGCCCGCGCCTGATCGTTTCCCGTAGAAAAATTCAACGTTCAAAGGCCGGGGCTTACCACCTCGGCCTTTCCATATCTGGGGGCTGGCTTTCCAACTGCTCCCAGATGCGGTAGGGTGCAGCGTGAAG
>RFUP01000554.1 GCA_009922885.1 Paracoccaceae bacterium | reverse complement strand
TGGGTCGGCGGTAACCCCGATGGCGATATTACCCTCGTCGAATTCATCGACTACCGCTGCGGCTACTGCCGCAAAGCCCATGACGAGGTACAGCAACTCATCGAAGCCGATGGCAAGATCCGCTTAATCGTGAAGGAATTCCCGATCCTCGGAGAAGAAAGCGTGCTGGCGTCGCGCTTCGCCATTGCCGTGCAGCAAATTGCCGGCGCCGAGGCCTACAAGCGCGTACACGACCGTCTCATCGCCTTCAAAGGCACGATGGGCAACGAGGCCTTCACCCGCATTTCTGCCGAGGAAGGCCTTGATGCCAAAGCGATCCTCGCCCGCATGGATGCGCCCGAAGTCAGCGGCGTGATCGCCTCGAACCACTCGCTCGCAGGCCGCCTCTCGATCAACGGCACACCGACCTTCGTGCTCGATGACAGCCTCCTGCGCGGTTACATGCCGCTCGATGCGATGACCCAGCTGGTGGCCGATGCCCGCGCCAAATGAGGGCCTCCAACGCCGCGTTGATCGGATTGGCCCTGAGCGTTCCCGCGCTCGGGGTCGCGGGTCCTGGCCTTCCCCTCACGGCGCTTGAACGCGAAGCCTTCCGCGCCGAGCTTCGCGCCGCCCTTCTCGCCGATCCCTCACCGATCGAAGCGGCGCTGAACCCACCCCCGATCGACCTCTACGCCGACGACAAAGCCGCCGATCTGGCCCTCATCGAAGCCCATGGCGCAGCCCTCTTCGGCACATGGCCCGCCCCGAACCGCATCGCCTTCTTCACCAAGGACGGCTGCGAGGATTGCATGAAGGCCGAAACGGAACTCCTTGAAATCACGCAAAACCTTGGCTGGGATGTCATCACCCATCCCGCCGATGGCCCGCTCGCGCGAAACCTCTCCCTGCCAGACGCGCCATTCTACGTGCTCCCCGACATGTTCCTGCGCGGCTGGATGCCCGCGCCCGTGCTCGAACGCTACCTGATCAAGCGCGCCGCCGATTGATCAGCGTAATCCCGAGCGCCACCAACCCCAATGCCAACAGATGGGAAAATGTATATCTGGGATGAAGCAACAACTAACTGGATCGAAATAACAAGGTAAAAATGTGTTCGGCTTTGACCCATTTTCAACTGCGCCCTTCTCAGCGATCAGTGTATCGGGTGCCAACACATACCAAAAGGAAGTAGCCGAAACTGCTACTGGTTCTGACACAACCGAAGCAACCTTAACCATCAGCTCAGCCGTTGCTGAAACAGCAACCGGCACAGACATAGTAGATGCAGAAAAAGCTGTAGAGGCTTTAATTGCTGAATCAGCTTCTGCCACAGACACTACAGCTACAACCTTTACATTAGTTGCTTCCGTTGCTGAAGTTGCTACAGGCTCGGATGCTATATCAGTTTCTGTTGATGGAAGCAGTAGCGTTAATGAAACCGCTACAGGTACAGACCAAACTAACCAAGGTCAAGATCAGTTTGGTAACATCAGTGAGTTTGCGGCTGTTTTTGATGATTTTTCTGCTGCTCAAGCATATCAAGCAGCAATTTCAGAACTTGCAACAAGTTCCGATCAACTTGCTACACTAATGGATCTTCAAAGTGTGG
>RFUP01000553.1 GCA_009922885.1 Paracoccaceae bacterium | reverse complement strand
GGAGAAGGCTGCGGGCTTTGTGGCAAAGCCTGCGAAATGGTGGTAAGCGGCTGGAAACTCTTCGAGCAGGTTACGGATATGCGTCTTATTCTTTGTGGAACGGCTCTTGTTGCCTTGGCGGCTTGCGCGCCGGAAGTGCCGGATAGTGCATCCGGTGCGGGCTTTGAGAACTATTCGACCTACAGTCAGAAGCAAGCCGCGCGGGACGCGCAACTGAGCACGTCTGCCCTGCCTTCGCCGCTGGCTGTTTCCACGGAAACGCTTTCGTCTGCTGCGCCTGCAGCACCGATTGGCACTGCGGAAGCCATTGCTGCCACTGAAGAAATCGAAGCGGAGGCTTTGGCTTCGGCTACGGCTGCGGCGTTGAATTCCGGGCGTGTGCCGCTGGAAGCGAGCCCATCCAATCCGCCCCCGGCTGTCGTTAACGCGGCAGGGATTTCGGAAGAGACAAACTTTAGCGCAGTGAGCGCGCAGCGCAGCATTCAAGACGATGCGGCGCGTCGTGAAACGCTGAAGTCGCAATATCAGGTGATACAGCCCACCGCCTTGCCGACGCGTTCCGGTTCGACTGGGCCGAATATCGTGGAGTTCGCGCTCTCGACCTCGAATGCCGTCGGGACGCCGCTTTACAAACGTTTGGGGATCGCGGCTGCCCAACGTTATGACCGGAACTGTGCGAAATATCCTTCGGCCGATCTGGCGCAGCAGGATTTCCTTGCACGCGGCGGGCCGAAAACCGATCGCATGGGGCTTGATCCCGATGGGGACGGGTTTGCTTGCTCATGGAATCCGGAGCCGTTCCGGAAGGTTCGCGGGTAAGCGTGGGGGGCGATCTCCACGAGTTGGCCTCACCGAATTTCGGTGAACGACGGGATGGGGCGCGGCCTTCGCTTGTGGTGCTACACTACACAGCCATGGAAAGTGCAGAGGCGGCTTGTGCGCGGCTCTGCGATCAGGCGGCCGAGGTTTCGGCACACTATGTCATTGGTGAAACAGGCGTTTTGTGGCAGCTCGTGCCGGAAGAGGCGCGGGCATGGCATGCGGGTGCGGGTGAGTGGGCAGGCCTGTCGGACGTGAATTCCCGCTCGATCGGGATCGAGTTGGCCAACTTAGGAAACCACCCTTTTCCGGAGCCGCAAATGCGGCGGTTGGAAGGCCTGTTGGCGGGTATTTTCGAGCGTTGGAGCCTCTCGCCGAAGGATGTGATCGGCCATTCCGATATGGCACCGGGGCGGAAGATTGATCCGGGTCCACGGTTTGATTGGCGTCGTTTGGCGCGGTGTGGGTTTTCGGTGTGGAGCGACGAAGTGGGGAGCGGTGCGGCTGATCCCGCGCGCTTCTTGCTGGATTTGAAGCGCTTTGGTTATCCCGAAATGCCGGGCGAACTGGCGCTGGAGACCTTCCGGATGCGGTTCCGCCCTTGGGCCAAAGGGCCATTGGACGCAACAGATTGTGCGCGCGCAGCTGATCTGGCCCATCGCTGGCCCGTTGACCGCCCCGCTTTGGAGGCGTAAGCACGCCACGCGCGGAGAGCCGGACGGCCGCGGGAGCAATCTCGAGGAAAGTCCGGACTCCACAAAATAACGGTGCC
>RFUP01000552.1 GCA_009922885.1 Paracoccaceae bacterium | reverse complement strand
CGGGTCCCAATCAGAACAACGAGCTTGAAAGCCCTGACAGCACCTCGGGTTATCCTGGCAGCGGTCCCGTTTGATCATCATCACTCACGTTTGCCCTTGCATCTCATCGCAGCGTTTCGGGCGCCGCTATCTCCTCCTGTATTTAGATGGCCGTTACGGCCTTGTAGTCTTCTCCCTTCGCCAACAACGCCCAGGCCGTACGCGCTGTCTTGTTGGCGATGGCAACGGTGACGAGCCGCATCGGCTTGCGCTCGAGAAGCGATCGCACCCAGGCCCCGCTTTGAGTGTCAGTGGCTGGCGCTCGTCGTGTGACAGAGGTGGCTCCGACGACCAACAGTCGTCGCAGGTAGCCGTTACCCATCTTTGAGATATGCCCAAGACGATCCTTGCCGCCCGACGAGTTTTGCCTGGGCACTAGGCCGAGGTAGGCTGCAAACTGTCGGCCAGATTTGAACGCGACTGGATCAGGTACGCTGGCAGCGAGAGCAGTCGCGGTGATACGGCCCACGCCCGGGATCGTCTCGAGCCGTTGGCTCGCTGCATTCTGTCGATGCCATACCATTAGCTGCTGTTCGATATTGCGGACCTCGGCGGCGAGGTTGTCGAGTTGATCCGCCAAAGCCAAGAGCGCGGAGCGGGCGACCTCGGGTAACCCGAGAGTGCCATCATCACGAAGGCGCATGCAAAGTTCAGCAACCTTCCGAGGCCCCTGTGCGGCTATGATCCCAAACTCGGCGAAGTGCGCACGGATCGCATTCAGGATCATCGTACGCTGTCGCATCAATAGATCACGAGATCGGTGCAGCACGAGAACACCCTGCTGTTCCTCTGTTTTCATCGGCACGAAGCGCATGTTTGGCCGCGTCACCGCTTCACAGATTGCCTCGGCGTCTGCGGCATCGTTCTTCTGGCGTTTTACGTAGGGCTTCACATAAGCGGGCGGGATCAATCGGACGTCATGTCCAAGCGCCGCAATCTCACGCGCCCAATAATGTGATGTGGCACAGGCCTCCATCCCAATCAGGCAAGGACCCAGCTTGCTAAGAAAGTCTAACACGGCTCCGCGTCGCAGTTTCTTCTGCAAGATAACCGCCCCATCCGCATCCACCCCGTGAAGCTGGAATACAGACTTGGCGAGATCAATCCCGAGGGTTGTAATAATCATGTGGTCGGCTCCTTCTCTCTGTTGGTTGCAAACAGCACCAGCATGGCACATTGCGATGCCGTTCGGGTGGAGCCGTCCACACCATCAGAACAATGCGAACAAGTCTCAGGTTTGCCCTAAATCCGAGGCTTAGCCTGCAAGCAGCTGCCGCCACTCAGCGAGAGCGGCGGCACGGTTCAGCTTGAAGATCGATCGGGAAGTGAGGCTGCGCTCCGAGTTGAAATGGTTGAGAACAGAGGCGTGGACTGAGGCGAACTTCTGCAGACTTCGCATGCGGCGAAAACGGAGCATTGCTCGCTCTCTTCGTCGAAATGGTAAGTGTGAGTTCTCAGCTCGGTTGTTGAGCCAGCGGCGAGTTTCCTGCCGGTTGCCGGCCCCGATCTCCCTAAACGCGGCGCCATAAGAGCGAAGTTTGTCAGTCACGATCACCTCGGGTCGACCATGCTTTCG
>RFUP01000551.1 GCA_009922885.1 Paracoccaceae bacterium | reverse complement strand
GGGGGCAGCGCCCCCCTTCCACCGCCTCAGCGCTGGTGGATCTTCTCGATATAGGCGCGCAGTTCTTCGGCCTCGTGGCGCGCATCGCGGAGCCCGTCCATGGCGGCGGCAAGCTCGGCTTCGGTTTGGGCCAGCTGGTTGGTCAATTCGGCTTCGCGCTGCTGGAGATAGGTGATCGCCTGATCGCGGGTTTCTTCCGCTTCATGGAGTTCCTGCGCCATGCGCTCAAGCTCGCCGATGTCGCCTTTCGACACACGGGTGAAGCGATGGATCAGCCAGTTCGCAAACCATCCCATGCAGAAGGCAACGAAAAGGATGATCGCGGTCACGATGATGAATTCGGAGCGGTTCATTGTCCTGTTCCTTCAGCCGGTGTGTCAGCCTGTTGCTCTTCCTGTTCGGTCTGGCCCATCGGGGCTTCGCCACCGTCGCTCTTTTCCGCGCTTTCGAGCAGGTTGTCGACGAGGGAGTTCACCGGCTTTGCATTCAGCAGTTTGAACTCGATCCGGCGGTTTGTCTCGCGGCCTTCCTCGGTGCCATTGTCGGCGATGGGCTGGCTTTCCCCGTAGCCTACGGCCGTCAGATCGACCGAAATGACGCGGCGTTCTCGCAGGGCCAGCAAGACAGCATTCGCGCGAGCCTGCGACAGGTCTTTATTCATCTCTTCGCGACCTTGGCTATCGGTATGGCCGCCGATTTCCATTTGCATGTCGCTGCATTTCTTCAGGGTCTCTGCCACATCATCCAGAATGCCCTTGGCGTCGGCGACGGGGGTCGCGGAACCCGGCTCGAAGTTGATCTTCTGGGCGGCCACGATGGCTTGCACTTCGGCTTCGCATTCTTCGGGTTTCGGAATGCTCAGAACAGGGTCGAGCTTTTTCTCGTAGGTCACCGCGATGTCGAACCGTTGGCCTTCACCGAGTTTCGCCACGAGCAGGCGGGAGATTTCGGCGGAGGTGTCCGGGTTGCCCGTTGCGCCTGTGACGGCGATTGTATCGGGTGTGACGGTCACTTCGCCATGGGTGACAAGGGCGAGCGCCTCGATGCCCGCGAGCACACGCAGGGGCCAGCCCGTGGGGAGGTTTTCCGCAACCCGCGCGGCCATGGTGACCGATTGGGAGCCGAAGCGCGCTTTGGCGAGGCTTTCGGTTGCGGTGCGCGCCAGTTCATCGGTGAGCCGCCCGCGCAATTGCACGAGCCCTTCCGGAGAGAGGGTGGCCGTGAAATCGGCAGGCCCTGCGCCTGCCTCTTTCGGGCGCGGAAGTTCGGTGGAAAGCGCGAAGACATCCGGCAGCGCGTTTTCAAGCTCGCCCACCACTTTGTCGAAGAGTGCGGGTTCGGTGCCGAGGCGGGCAACGAGGGCAACATCGGCATCGGCGAAAGTGACAGTGCCGCCGCCGAGTTCCTTTATAGCGCCAATCGCCAGTTCAACCGCGCGGCCCCAATTCGGCGAGGGCACGCCAAGGCCGATGGTGCAATTGGCTTTGCCCGAGTAGCCCGCCGCATTGGCCGCTGCGATGATGCGGCTTCGAGTCTCTTCGGTATCTGCCGAGCAGGCGTCGAAACGCGTGCCCTGTTCGGCCAAAACGAAGCGGAGGGTGAAGGGGGTAATGACGGGT
>RFUP01000056.1 GCA_009922885.1 Paracoccaceae bacterium | reverse complement strand
TTGATCCACCGCTGGCGGCGTATCGTTTTGAAGCATCCCGAACTCCCCGCAGAACTCCTGCCTGAGGAGTATCGCCAAACCCCGCGCCACGCCGTCGCGCTGGCCTATTCACAGATCTCGCCAAGTGCAGAAGCATGGCTTGATCGTGACGAACCTGACATGCCCGCCATGCACCCAGCCAAAGCCACGTTTTTTCAACGCTTCAAGCAAGGTGCTTGATTTCGCAACGGCTTGGCGCAACTCTAAACTATGAATGTGCAATCGCCCCCAACACAACAAAACCAGACCGTCGATCAGATCATGTTCGACCGTCATGAGCTTGGGCAAATACTTACACTTTACGGGCGCATGGTCGCCGCAGGGGAATGGCGCGATTACGGCATCTCGGCGCTTCGCGATCTAGCCGTCTTCTCGGTGTTCCGGCGCGCGGCAGAGCAACCGCTTTATCGTATCGAGAAGTGCCCCCGCCTGAGGGCCAAGCAGGGTATGTATTCTGTTGTCGGGATGGACGGGCGCATACTGAAACGAGGCCACGAACTCAGATCAGTTCTG
Source organism: Paracoccaceae bacterium (assembly GCA_009922885.1). GTDB lineage: Bacteria > Pseudomonadota > Alphaproteobacteria > Rhodobacterales > Rhodobacteraceae > UBA9554. The sequence continues at coordinate 9,226 of RFUP01000056.1, read as the reverse complement.
CAGGTTCTGGAACGGAAACTCATCCGCGCGGTGGAATGATGCAGATAGCTATCCTTGGATCTGGCTTGATTGGCTCGAGCTGGGCTGCGCTTTTTCTCGCGCATGGCCATTCGGTCGCCTTCGCTGATCCTCGCCATGATGCTCATAACGAGGCATTGCCAGCCGTAGAAGCCGCTTGGAAAGGTCTTCAGGCTCTATGCCCCTTAGGTGCTTTGCCCAAGGAACGGATCCGCTTTCATCTCACGATCGGTGCGGCCTGCGAAAACGCCGACTTCGTTCAAGAATGCGGCCCGGACAGGTTGCACATCAAACAGGCCATGCTTGCAGAAGCCGAATCCACTCTAGCGCCGCACGTTATCATCGCCTCATCCACCTCCTCGCTCATGCCATCCGACATCCAGATGGAAATGAAACACCCAGAGCGTCTTCTCGTCGCTCATCCGATGAATCCACCCCATCTCGTTCCGCTTGTGGAACTCGTTTGCGGTAGCAAGACCACACCGGAAACTTTGGATCAGGCCAAGAGTTTCTATGAAACGCTCGGGCGCGTCACAGTCGTAGCCCGTAAAGAAGTCCCGGGCCACATCGCGAACCGCCTGACCTCCGCCCTTTATCGTGAAGCGGTGCATATGGCCGCCGAAGGCATCGCCAGCGTTGAGGATATCGACAAAGCCATTGCATGGGGCCCCGGCCTGCGCTGGGCGCTGATGGGCCCGCACCTGATCTATCATCTGGGGGGTGGCGCGGGCGGTTATCGGGGGTACCTCGAACATCTCGGGCCAACCCAAGCGAACCGTTGGAAAGCCCTCGGCGAACCGCGGATGGACAAAGCCACGATCGAGGCGCTCATTTCTGGCCTGCAAATAGAGTTGGAGAACCTCGGCAACCCATCTCGCAATGAGCTGGAGAAGGCCCGCGACGACGGGCTTGTCGCGCTCCTACAACTCAAAGCCGGACTTCCCCTCTAGCGCCTGCCGCCGTAGAAGGCGCTATGTTCACACCTTACGACCCACCTACAGATCCAATCGAAATCCTGCACGAAGACGCGGACATGCTCGCCGTAGTCAAACCTGCGGGCCTTCTCTCTGTGCCTGGTCGCGGTGAAGAGCTTGCTGATTGCCTGATCTCTCGCCTCGCCGTCACTTTTCCGAATATCTTGCTCGTGCATCGACTCGACCGCGACACATCCGGCGTGATGGTCTTTGGCCTCACACCGCATGCTCAACGCACGTTGTCGATGGAATTTGAAACCCGGCGCGCAAAGAAGACCTATTTTGCCCGTGTCTGGGGAAAGCTGGAGCCGCGCGAAGGCACAGTCGATCTGCCGCTTACTGTCGACTGGCCCAATCGCCCCCGCCAAATGGTGTGCCATGAAAACGGCCGTCCGGCTGTCACGGATTGGCGCGTCGTTTCTTACGGGGAAAACGAAACGCGCGTCCGGCTGATGCCTCGAACAGGTCGCAGCCATCAACTTCGGGTTCACATGCTTTCTAAAGGTCACGTGATCCTTGGAGACCCGATCTACGCGGAAGGCAAAGCGCGCGCGTTCCCGCGCCTCATGCTTCATTCGGAAGAACTGCGGATCAATCATCCGGAAAGCGGCCGCGGCATGCGCTTTCGCAGTGCCGCACCGTTCTGATTACTTCAGAACCCTGTCGGTCAGGTTCTGCCTATTGGCCCGAACATCGGTAACGACCGCTTCCAAATCGGGCTCACGCTCCAACAGAAGCGCAAGTTCGTCCATCCGGTTCTGCGCCACCAATATGAGCGCATCCTCTGCAATCTTTCCGTTCCGGCGCGGCAGTTCTGCAACTGACTGGCACAGATCGGGGAGCGGCAGTGCCTCATGAATTGGGCCTTCAACAAACGCATAAATACCGATGCCCTTTGATGGCAGCGGGAAGGGGACGAGAAAAACATCCGAAACACCCGACCCCATAAGCCGCTCGCGGATCGCCTCTCCTTCGAGCATCAACCGATTTTCCGAACCTTCGTTGTCGCTCCAGTTCATCAATTTGCGGGTGACAAAATTATAGAGCTTCTTTCCAGTTGCCAGCCAAACCTTGGAAGGCAGGCTTTTGTTGGCCAGCATTCGCTTTTCGGAAGCCGTCAACAGCGCCGGCGCATAGCGCTTCTTCTGCTTCAGAAGATGCCGAAGGTCCTCTCGCGCCATCACCCGGAAGATTAAGCCTTTGCGGCGATGAACACTCGCAAGCTGGAAATCGATGACTGCCGCAGTCCCTTCTGGCGTCATGAGCCAGTTTTGAGGCTTTGCGATATCGTTGTGCGTCACGCCACGCCGCCGCATTTCGCGCAGCAAGCGGCGCGCATCCCGATACCATGATGGATCTGTGGGGCGGGCCAACTGCAAGGGCGTGCCGCTCGTCCAAATCCGCAAAATCCCATGCTTATTGGCATTCACGATGATTGGCGTTCCCGCAATCCCCTGAACTCTCCGCAGCGCCCCGATCTCACGCTTCGCCAAATACCGAGCGATAGGACGTGCCCAAAACGGCACATTCTTCAAACTACGGCAGACAAGCTTTGTGGCTTCATCGTACTTCAGATGACCATCTATGGTCTCCGAAAACACATCACGCTTCAGGATATTGCCCGGTACAAAACGTGGATCGATGGGAATATCTTCCATAACAGGATCACTCTAAAGCAAAACATCCGGAGCCGTCATAGCCCCGGATGTTACCATTACTCAATCAAAGATTACTCGGCAGCGACATCAGCCCAACCGGAGATCGCTTTGACCTCGCAGAAATCCTCGATTCCCCAAACGCCGCCTTCACGCCCGTTGCCCGACTGCTTGATGCCGCCGAAAGGCGCGCCGGCACCGCGCGGGCGGCCATTCATTTCCACCATGCCCGAGCGCAGTCTCAACGCGAGGCGATTGAGCCGTTCTCCATCTTGCGACTGCACATAGTTGGTGAGGCCATAAACCGTGTCATTGGCCATCTGTACGGCCTCTTCCTCGGTTTCGAACTTCATAATCGACAGAACCGGCCCGAAGATTTCTTCGCGCGCAATGGTCATTTCCGGCGTCACATCCGCAAAAACGGTCGGGCGAACGAAGAATCCACGGTTCAGATGTTCTGGGCGGCCAGGGCCACCGGCAACGAGCCGCGCGCCCTCATCGATACCTTTTTGGATCAACCCTTGGATCTTGTTGAACTGCAATTCATTCACGACCGGGCCAATGTGTTTGCCCGACTCATGCGCCGAACCCACCGTCACCGAATTTGCAACTTCCGCAGCGATTTCAACGGCTTTGTCGTAGATTTCCGCTTGAACCATCATCCGCGACGGCGCGTTGCACGACTGCCCAGTGTTGTTCATCATATGCAGTACACCGCGCTTAACCGCTTTATCATCTGCATCAGCAAAAATGATATTTGCGCCTTTGCCGCCCAGTTCGAGATGCACCTTCTTCAGCGTGTCGGCTGCGTTCTTGGAAATCGCGATACCAGCGCGCGTAGAGCCGGTGAACGACACCATATCCACATCTTTGTGGCCCGACATCGCCGTGCCCACGCCCACACCATCGCCGTTCACGAGGTTGAAAACACCCGGCGGGAAGCCGGCTTCGTGCATCAGCTCTGCAAAAACCATCGCATTGAGCGGGCTTTCTTCGGAGGGTTTCAGCACCATCGTGCAACCTGCAATCGCGGCAGCGCCAACCTTCAGCGTCACCTGATTCATCGGCCAGTTCCACGGGGTGATCAGCGCGCAAACGCCAACCGCTTCATATACGATACGGTTATCCGGAGCGTGGTCGCCAAGCGGTTTGATGAACTTGAAGTTCTTCGCCGCCTTCACGAAATTCGTGAGATGCCACGTGCCCGCACCAACTTGCTGGGTGCGCGAAAAATCAATCGGCGCACCCATTTCGATGGACGTAGCCTGAGCAATATCTTCGCTGCGCGCTTGATAGATCTCGATCAGCTTTTCCACGAGCGCGATACGCTCCGCGGGCGGCGTTGCCATCCAACCCGGAAGGGCAGCTTTTGCGGCAGCCACTGCGGCGTCAACATCCTTGGCTCCACCAAGCGAAATGACAGCACAGGGTTCCTCGGTCGAAGGATCAATCACGTGGTGATCCTTGCCTTCAATCGGGTCAACCCACTGGCCGTTGATATAGAACTGACGCTTCTCGATCATGATGCGTTCTCCCCTAATGATTCCGGCGCTCCGCCGGGGTTCGGCGCCACTCTGTCACCCGAATTATCACACTACAAGTGCAACGCAGAAAAGTTTGATCAAATCCCGACCGCTGATCCCGGAACGGAGCGACATCCTGTCACTCCAAGTGCGGCAGGGGTTAAAATCAGGAAATTAGAATGTATCTAAATCCGCAAGCAACCAACGAGGATAAAATGGGCCTTCGCATTAACGATACTCTTCCGAACCTGACCGTCACCACCGATGAAGGCACCTATGCGCTGCATGACTGGCAGGGCGACAACTGGGCGATTCTCTTCTCCCATCCGAAGGATTTCACACCCGTTTGCACCACCGAGTTCGGTGCAGTGGCCCAACTCGCCGATGAATGGGCCAAGCGGAACACCAAAGTGATGGGCATCTCCGTCGATGGTGTCGCCGAACACAAGCAATGGAAGGGTGACATCGAGAAATTCGCCGGGGCCAAGGCCACCTTCCCGATCATCGCCGATACCGACCTTGCTGTCGCCAAAGCCTTCGACATGCTTCCCTCTGAGGCCTACCTCCCCGATGGCCGCACCGCGAACGACACCGCGACCGTGCGTTCGGTTTTCATCGTTGCGCCGAACAAGAAGGTGCAACTCATCATGACCTATCCGATGTCTGTCGGCCGGAACTTCGCAGAAGTTCTGCGCGCGCTGGATGCGCTGCAAGCCTCCTTCGGCGTGCCCGTTGCCATGCCCGCAAACTGGGTGCCCGGTCAGGACGTAATCGTGGCGCTTTCCCTCAACGACGATCAAGCCCGCGAGAAGTTCGGCGAGATCGACATCAAGCTCCCCTACCTCCGCACCACCAAGCTCAAGGCCTGAGTGTAGCGGCAGCACAACGCACCGCCGTTCTCGAAAGAGAGCGGCGGTTTTTCTTGCCGTGTGTCACTTTCCCTGTTATCCGCCGCGCCATGTTCACCATCGCAACCACTAAACGCACCACTAAGACCACCGCCACGGCGGGGGAACTTCTGGTGTGCGCGGTCGGTCAACCGAACTAAGCCCAGAAGCCCCGCCGGAGACGGACGGGGCAAATGGAACAAGTCCCCGTCCGCTTCGCCAAAGATGGAGAAGACCATGACGGAACAAAGCCCCCTTTCACTCGCCCAGAACGTACCTGCCAATCCTGTTGTTGCCATCGTTGGTGCAACCGGTGCCGTGGGCGTGGAACTTCTGAACTGCCTTGAGGGCCGGAATTTCCCGGTCGCAAAACTGAAACTCCTGGCGTCCGCGCGCTCCGCAGGGAAAGAGATGACTTTCCGCGGCCAAGCCGTCGTGATCGAAGAACTGACAGAAGCCAGCTTTGACGGCGTCGATATCGCTCTCTTCTCGGCAGGTTCGGGTATCTCCAAGAAATTCGCACCCGCCGCAGTGAAGGCCGGTGCCGTCGTTGTCGATAACTCCTCTGCCTTCCGGATGGACGCACATGTACCGCTCATCGTGCCCGAGGTGAACGCAGATGCGATGGCCGCACATCAGGGTGTTATCGCCAACCCGAACTGTGTAGCCGCGATCGCAACCGTCGCACTTGCACCTTTGCACGCGGCCCACGCCATCAAGCGCTTGAACATGGCAACCTATCAAGCCGCATCCGGCGCAGGCGCTGCCGCCATGGAAGAACTCCGCCTCGCAACGCAGGCCGCCCTGAATGGCGAAACCTACGAGCACAAAGTGCTCCCGCATCCCTACGCCTTCAATTTCTTCTCCCACAACGCCGACATGGACGAAGCCTCCGGCTACAACGGCGAAGAAACCAAGGTTGTCGCCGAAACGCGCCGCATCATGGGCGTCCCGGAACTCCCCGTAGGCATCACCTGCATCCGCGTTCCGATCCTCCGCGCACATGGCATGGCGATTTCTGTGGAGTTCGAAGATGTCGTGAGCCCCGAAGAAGCCCGCGCCCTCCTCGAAGCCGCGCCCGGTGTGCGTGTAGTGGATGATCGCGCCCGTAACTACTTCCCGATGCCAGTTGACGCATCGGGTCAGGAAGATGTGCTCGTCGGCCGCATCCGCACTGATCTTGGCGATCCCTCGGGCCGCACGCTGGCGATCTTTGTCGTCGGTGACCAGCTTCTGAAAGGCGCTGCGCAGAACGCCGTCCAAATCGCCGAAGCGCTTCTGCCGCGCTAAAGCACAAACACAAGCGGCCCTCAGGCAAACTTGGGGCCGCTCATTCCTTTGGCGTCCGACCTTTGCGCACGAAGAAATACCCAAGTGCCAAAGCCAGAACAGTCAGGAGAAGCCAGATCGGGCCGGACTCCTGAAAATACACAACACCCGTCTCCGGATCAAAACAGCGGCCCAGCTCGTTGAAACAGTCACGCCGCTGGAAGTGCTGCGTGTAATACGACGACCCAAAGAACACAGCGAAACAGAGGGCTACGACCGAGGCTATTCTGTTGGTCATGAACTCCAACTCCGTCAGATAGGTAGGGATGCAATCATGCTGGGCGCCCTACCTGTTCTTTGAATGCTAGACCGTCTATCTGGGCCAATCAAAGTCCCGCTGAGTTTGGGTCGGGCCATCTAGAGTAGAACACTTGCCCCGAACCCTACTCCGGTTCAAATTCGATGCAGGCCGCATAGCAGGGGATATTATGCAGATCATCTTCGAAAGGGACAGCGTTTGCGCCGGAGATGACGTGATGGCACCAAACCGAAAGGTCTTCACGTTTGAGAACGTGCCCATGATTTACGAGTTACTGGGCCAAGACGGGCCTGCCCGAACCTATCTGCCCAGCGTGTCACGAAGCAGGATTATTTGGTCTGTCTATTTTGGCTCCGAACGGGTTGCCGAAATCAAGACCAGTGAGGGTGGGATCCCCTTTCAATTCAAGGCTCTTGTTGCCGACAGACTACTTCCATCCGGAACCATCCATTTTGCCCTGCTGCGCCAGGAAAGGGTCTTCCCCGCGAAATGAAAAACCCCGGGGATCGCTCCCCGGGGTCCAATTCGCGATAGTCCGCGCAGATTACTCTGCGTCGCCTTCCGCTTTTTCTTCCTTGGCGAGTTCTTCGCCCGTGGCCTGATCGACCATCTTCATCGCGAGGCGAACCTTGCCGCGATCGTCGAAGCCGAGGAGCTTCACCCAAACTTCCTGACCTTCTTTCAGAACGTCAGACGGATGGTTCAGGCGCTTGTTCTCGATCTGGCTGACGTGCACGAGGCCGTCACGCTTCCCGAAGAAGTTCACAAACGCGCCGAAGTCGACGAGCTTCACAACGGTGCCTTTGTAGATCTTGCCAACTTCCGGCTCTGCCACGATCGAATAGATCATGTCATAGGCCTTCTTGATCGCTTCACCGTTCGAAGACGCGATCTTGATCACGCCGTCGTCGTTGATGTCGACCTTGGCACCCGAAACTTCCACGATCTCGCGGATAACCTTACCGCCAGAACCGATCACTTCACGGATCTTGTCGGTCGGGATCTGCATGGTTTCGATGCGCGGTGCGTGGACCGAGAAGGCATTCGCCGAGGTCAGCGCTTTCGCCATTTCACCGAGGATGTGCATACGGCCATCTTTCGCCTGCGCAAGCGCCTGCTTCATGATTTCCGGCGTGATGCCAGCAACCTTGATGTCCATCTGCAGCGAGGTGATGCCGTTTTCGGTACCAGCCACTTTGAAGTCCATGTCGCCAAGGTGGTCTTCGTCGCCGAGAATGTCGGTCAGAACCGCCCAGGAGCCGTCGTCTTCAAGGATGAGGCCCATGGCCACACCAGCAACCGGAGCTTTCAGCGGAACGCCAGCGTCCATCATCGAGAGCGAGCCGCCGCAGACGGAAGCCATCGAGGAGGAACCGTTCGATTCCGTGATCTCCGACACCACGCGAATGGTGTAGGGGAAATCGGTCGGAGCCGGCAGAACCGCTTGCAACGCGCGCCATGCGAGCTTGCCGTGGCCGATTTCGCGGCGGCCCGGCGAGCCAACACGACCAACTTCACCCACGGAGTAGGGCGGGAAGTTGTAGTGCAGCAGGAAGTTTTCACGGAAGTTGCCGTGCAGTGCGTCGATGATCTGCTCATCGTCACCAGTGCCGAGCGTCGTCACAACGAGGCCTTGGGTTTCACCACGCGTGAACAGCGCCGAACCATGCGTGCGCGGCAGAATACCGGTTTCGCAAACGATCGGGCGAACGGTCTTGGTATCACGGCCATCGATACGGCGGCCATGCTTCACCACGTCACCACGCAGAACCGCCGATTCAAGCTTCTTGATCGCCGGGCCGAGGTTCGAATTCGCGAGTTGCTCTTCGCTCATCGCAGCCTTGATCGCATCCTTGGCTTCGCCAACAGCAGCCACACGGGCCTGCTTGTCGGTGATCGCGTAAGCGGCGCGCATCTTGTCTTCGCCAGCGGCTTTCACGGCTTCATAGAGTGCCGAGTAATCCGGAGGCGTGAACTCGAAGGGCTCTTTCGCGGCTTCTTCGGCGAGCGAGATGATCAGATCGATCACCGGCTGGATCTGCTCGTGTGCGAACACAACCGCACCCAGCATCTCTTCTTCGGTCAGCTCGTAGGCTTCCGATTCCACCATCATCACAGCGTCTTTGGTGCCAGCAACAACGAGGTCGAGGCGCTGCTCGGGGTTGTTGCGAAGACGGGTCATGTCATCAACCGACGGGTTGAGAACATAGTTGCCGTCCACAAAGCCAACGCGCGCACCAGCGATCGGGCCCATGAACGGGGCGCCCGAAATGGTGAGGGCAGCCGAAGCTGCAATCATCGCCACAACGTCGGGGTCGTTCACGAGGTCATGGCTCAGAACGGTGCACATGATGAGCACTTCGTTCTTGAAGCCATCAACGAAGAGCGGGCGGATCGGACGGTCGATCAGGCGCGCAGTCAGCGTTTCCTTCTCGGTCGGACGAGCTTCGCGCTTGAAGAAGCCACCCGGAACCTTACCGGCAGCGTAGTATTTCTCTTGGTAGTGCACGGTCAGCGGGAAGAAATCCTGACCGGGCTTCTGCTCTTTCGCGAACGTCACGTTCGCCATCACCGAGGTTTC
>RFUP01000550.1 GCA_009922885.1 Paracoccaceae bacterium | reverse complement strand
CCGTCAAGAAAGCGCGCGAGAAAGCCGAAGCGGTCCGTCGGGCCCGTAAGCTGGCGCGTAAGAAGGCACAGCGCGAAGGTTTGCTCTAAGCAACTTTCAGCGGCACTTCAGTGACGCAGAGATGACCCCCGTGGCCCAGCCTCGGGGGTTTGTCTTTTCAGGCGTATTCTCTTCTATTTTTCTACCCTTGCGCGAATTTCGCGCGGTTTTTGCTTTGTGATTTCCGGATGAGGCGATAGTTTTATGCCGATTTCAGGGAGCATTCACATGGAAGAGTTTATTGGCAGCAATGCGGGCGTTTTGGCCGTCGCTGTTCTGGTTATCGTTACCCTCTGGAAAGCGATCAAAATCGTTCCGCAGTCGGAAAAGTTTGTTGTGGAGCGGTTCGGCAGGCTGCGTTCGGTGCTGGGGCCGGGGTTGAATTTCGTGGTGCCGTTTCTCGACGTCGTGGCGCATCGGATTTCCATTCTGGAGCGGCAATTGCCGAATGCCGAGCAGGACGCCATCACCTCGGACAACGTTTTGGTGAAAGTGGAAACCAGCGTTTTCTACCGCATCACCGAGCCGGAAAAGACGGTTTACCGGATCCGCGATGTGGATGCGGCGATCGCCACGACTGTGGCGGGGATCGTGCGTTCGGAGATCGGCAAGATGGAACTCGACGAGGTGCAATCGAACCGCGCCGAGTTGATCCACAAGATCCGCGAGGCGGTGCGTGCCATGGTGGATGACTGGGGAATCGAGGTGACGCGCGCCGAAATCCTCGACGTGAATCTGGATAGCGCGACCCGTGCAGCGATGCTTCAACAGTTGAATGCAGAGCGGGCACGCCGCGCGCAAGTCACTGAAGCAGAGGGAAAAAAACGCGCGGTTGAGTTGGCGGCCGATGCCCAGCTTTATGCGGCCGAGCAGGAAGCCAAGGCGCGGCGCATTCAGGCGGATGCGGAGGCCTATGCAACGGGCGTCGTGGCGGGCGCGATCCGCGAGAACGGGCTGGAGGCGGCACAGTATCAGGTGGCCTTGCGGCAGGTGGAGGCACTGGAGGCAGTGGCTTCGGGGCAAGGTAAACAGACGGTGATCCTGCCTGCGGCGGCGCTGGAAGCGTTCGGGGATGCGTTCAAGCTCCTGAAAGGCGGCAAGTGATGTTGATGGAAGCGTGGACCCTCTGGTGGGTGTGGTTGGTTATGGCGGCGATCCTTGGATTGGCGGAGATGCTTTTGCCGGGTTTTGTGCTCCTCGGGTTTGCCATCGGGGCTTTGATCATGGCGGCGGTGACGGGGCTCGGGATTTTTGGCGCTTCTTTCGCGGGGACGGTTTTGGTCTATGCCTGCGCCTCTGTTGCTGCATGGTGGGGGTTAAATAAGTATTTCCCCAAAGAGCGCGGCCACGTGCGCCGCTGGGACAGTGACATCAACGATAACTGATTGGGATGGCTCACATTTTCACGGCGCAAAACTCGCCGTGATCTGGCAGGAGCAGGTGCTGAGCCTGCAGCGGGATGACCGGACGGGGCTGGTTTTCCCGGGTTGGTGGGACTTGCCGGGGGGTGGGCGCGAAGGGGCAGAAAGCCCTGTGGATTGCGCACTTCGGGAGACGCTCGAAGAGGTAAATCTGATGGTG
>RFUP01000549.1 GCA_009922885.1 Paracoccaceae bacterium | reverse complement strand
CTTCTCCATCGAGGCCGCCTGATCGTGGTCGATAGCGCGGCCCTGACGCTCGGAGGTGGTGGTCAGGAGCATTTCCTGAATGACCTCGGGGAGCGTGGTGGCGGTGCTCTCGACAGCGCCCGTCAGCGGGTAGCAGCCAAGCGTGCGGAAGCGGACGGAGCGCATTTCCGGGGTTTCGCCGGGCTTGAGCGGGAAGCGTTCGTCATCGACCATCAGGATGAGGCCGTCGCGCTTCACGGTCGGGCGCGGGGCGGAGAAATAGAGCGGGACGATCTCGATGCCTTCAAGGTGGATGTATTGCCAGATGTCGAGTTCGGTCCAGTTCGAGATCGGGAATACGCGGATGCTTTCGCCCTTGGACTTGCGGGCATTATAGAGCCGCCAAAGTTCGGGGCGCTGGTTTTTCGGGTCCCAGCGGTGGTTGGCGGAGCGGAAGGAGAAGACGCGCTCTTTCGCGCGGGACTTCTCTTCGTCGCGGCGCGCACCACCGAAAGCCACGTCGAAACCGTGGAGATCGAGTGCTTGCTTCAGCCCTTCGGTTTTCCACATGTCTGTGTGCAGCGAGCCATGATCGAAGGGGTTGATCCCTCTCTCTTTGGCGTCAGGGTTCTGGTAGACGATGAGGTCCATTCCGGCCTGCTTGGCGGCCTTGTCGCGCAGCGCATACATGTCGCGGAACTTCCACGTGGTATCGACATGCATCAGCGGGAAAGGCGGCGGCGCGGGGTAAAAAGCCTTTTTCGCCAAGTGCAACATGACGGCGCTATCTTTGCCGACGCTATAGAGCATCACGGGGCGTTCGGCTTCGGCGACCACTTCGCGAAGGATATGAATGCTTTCTGCCTCAAGACGCTGAAGATGCGTCAGTGTTTTCGTTGTCATCGTTGAATCACCAATTCTGAACCTGTCCGATGGGATTACTCCAGCAATTCACTTGGCGAACCTCCCATTTGGGAGGTATGTTGCGCAAATGGAGCCTTTTGACGATCAGACAAAGCTTGTGCGCGCGCTTTTTGCGGCGACGGAAGAGCTGCGTGAGGGGGCTTGGCGCGGATTTCTGGCCCTTTTGAAGAGCGTCGCTCAAGCGGATGGGGTGGCTCTGGTTTTGGATCAGGGGAGCCGCGCCGAGTTGTGGCAAAATGGGCCCTGCCCCGATCTCGGAGCGGAAGCACGCCAGAACCTGCGCTTCGACCGTGTGTATGCACAAGACAGCCTCCCCCGCGGCGGGGTGCTGGACGGGCATTTCCGAGCGGTGAAGGTGCGGGGCGAAAGCGGCAGGCAGATCAGCCTCAGCCTTTTCCGCGCGCCCCATCAGCGCGACTTTCGCGGCGCGGATGGGCAACTGCTGAGTGCTTTGGTGCCGTTCCTTGGGCAGGCCATGGACCTTTGGCAGTCGCGTAGCGGGGAACGGGATCGTGCCGCATTATCGGCGCGGCTGCTGGGGGGCTTGGGCGGTGGCTGGATCCTTTTCGACGCAACAGGCGTAATCCTTTCGCTTTCACCCCGTGTAAAGGCGTGGGGAGAAACGGCGGGGTTGCGGCTGGAAGAGCGGCGGCGGATCGAGTTTTCGGATGGGGAACGTGCCCAGATCTGGCGCGCGGCTTTTGCCAAGGCCCTAGC
>RFUP01000548.1 GCA_009922885.1 Paracoccaceae bacterium | reverse complement strand
GGCCTTGCGCTCACCAAACTCGAAAGCGCAGGCCAACCCGTGCCCTACCGTGACGCCCACCTCGCCTTCACAGGCCTCGCAGGCCAAGCCCGCCTGACCAGCGAGAACGGCAAACGCCACTCGGCCCAAACCTTCGATGCAGCGAAAACCGATTGGAACGTCGATTTCGACGATCCAGAAACCCAAAAACCAGTCACCGCCACAGGCATGCTCGAAGGCGCCTCTTTCACGGGCACCGCCGCCATCCCCGAAGGCCTGAACTGGCAGGATCCCGCCGCCGCCATGACGTCGGGCTTCGCCTTCGACAGCACGATTTCCTACCAAGCCGGCGCAAATGCGATGGCTTTCACCGACGAACAACAGCGTCCCGTCAAAATCGCCACCTCTTCGCAAGGGGGGGATTTGAAAATCCGCGTCGACGACAAGGCAATCGCCTACTCAGGCTCAGCCAAGAATGCCTCCATCGACCTCGCAGGCGGCGACATCCCACTGCCGATCTCGCTCACCATGGAACATTCGGGCTTCAACCTGATGGTGCCCATCGCGAAGTCCGACGAACCCGGCGACTTCGCCTTGGGCTTCGACCTCACGAATTTCGCCGTCCCCGATCTGCTCTGGGCCATGCTCGATCCCACGGGCCAACTCCCCCACGAGCCCGCAACGCTCGCGCTCGACATCACAGGCAAAGCCAAAATAACTGGCGATTTCGCCAATCCCGAAGCCATAGCCTCCGAAGAAGCCCCCGGCGAATTGCACGCGCTCAGCGTCAACGCCCTCAAACTCCGCCTCGCCGGAGCCGACCTTTCGGGCACGGGCGCGTTCTCCTTCGATAACGAAGATCTGGAAAGCTTCGACGGAATGCCCCGCCCCGAAGGCGCCCTCGACCTCCGCCTCGTCGGTGCCAATACGCTCCTCGACAAACTCGTCGCTATGGGCCTTGTCCCCGAAGATCAGGCCATGGGCGCACGGATGATGATGGGTCTTTTCGGCAAGATGGAAGGCGAAGACACCCTCACATCAAAGATCGAAATCACCCCCGAAGGCGCGATCCTCGCCAACGGCCAACGCCTGCGCTGATACCATTTCTCTTTAAGAAATATCCCGGGGGGTGAGGCAAAAGGCCGAGGGGGGCAGCGCCCCCCTCATTTACTTCAGAAGCGCCGCGAATTCCGTTAGAACCGCCTCGTAAACCGCGCGTTTGAACGGCACGATCTGGCCCGGCAGATCGGCAGGTGCGATCCAGCGCCACGCGCTGAACTCGGGGTGCTCCTGATCGATCTTCACCTCGGCATCCGTGCCATTGAACCGCATCAGAAACCACTTCTGCTCCTGTCCGCGATAACGCCCCTTCCAGATCTTCGGCACCAGATCATGCGGCAAGTCATAGGCCACCCAGCCTTCTGTTTCCGCCATGATCTCCACCAGATCGCGCGAAACGCCGGTTTCCTCTTCCAACTCGCGGAGCGCCGCGTCGCGCGGGGCCTCGCCCTTGTCGATCCCGCCCTGCGGCATCTGCCAAGCAGCCACTTCGCTATCGAGCCGTTGCCCCACGAACACTTCGCCCGCATGGTTCATCAGCATCACGCCCACATTCTGGCGGTAAGGCAGGCGCGCGATTTC
>RFUP01000547.1 GCA_009922885.1 Paracoccaceae bacterium | reverse complement strand
ATGCCCATGATCGGCAAAGCCCGCGTGCTGCGCTCGTGGGGTGGCATCATGGACATGACCCCCGATGGCTCGCCCATCATCGACAAGACCGACACCGAAGGCCTCTTCATCGATTGCGGCTGGAACTACGGCGGTTTCAAAGCCGTGCCCGCCTCTGGCTGGTGCATGGCACATCTCATGGCCACGGGCCAACCGCATGACGTTGCCAAACGCTTCCGTATGGACCGCTTCCTCACAGGCCAAGGCCTGATGGACGAAGAAGGCACCGGCAGCCAGCACAACCTGCATTGACGGACGGGGAGAGACAGAATGCGTATTACCTGCCCGATCTGTGGCGACCGTGACCGCCGCGAATATTACTACCAAGGTGACGCTGTGGCGCTCAACCGCCCCGCGCCGGATGCCAGCCCCGAAGTGTGGAACGATTACATCCACCTCCGCGACAACCCCGCTGGCGTCACCCGCGATCTTTGGCAGCACGAAATGGGGTGCGGCGCTTGGATCGTCGTCACCCGCAACACGGTGAGCCATGCGATCCTCGCCACGGCCCTTGCATCTGACGTGAAGAAAGGGGCAGCGAAATGAGGCTTCCCAATGGTGGTCAGATCGACCGCAGCAAGAAAATCGGCTTCACCTTCGATGGCGTCCGCTACGAAGGTCATCCGGGCGATACGCTGGCCTCGGCCCTTCTCGCCAATGGCCAGCGCCTGGTCGGGCGCTCGTTCAAATACCACCGTCCGCGCGGTGTGCTGACCGCAGGCAGCGAAGAGCCGAATGCGCTCGTCACCTTGGGCCATGGCGCGCGGCAGGAACCGAACGCCCGCGCCACCACAGTTGAACTCGTGGAGGGGCTTGAGGCGCGCGCCCAAAACGCATGGCCTTCCGTGCGTTTCGACATTCTGGGCGTCAACGATCTCTTCGCGCCCTTCTTCGGCGCGGGTTTCTACTACAAAACCTTCATGTGGCCGCGCGCTTTCTGGGAAAAAATCTACGAGCCCGCCATCCGCCGCGCGGCGGGCTTGGGCGCGCTTTCCGAAGAACACAATGCCGACGCCTATGAAAAGGTGCAGGCCTTCTGCGATCTTCTGGTGATCGGTGGCGGCCCAGCAGGCCTCATGGCCGCTCTCACCGCAGGGCGCGCTGGCGCGAAGGTGATCCTTTGCGACGAGGATGTGAAACTGGGCGGGCGGCTCTTGGCCGAAACCATTGATGTGGATGGCAAACCGGGCCGCAAATGGGCGGCAAGCGTGGCCGCCGAACTTGCGTCGATGCCGAATGTGCGCGTGCTGACCCGCACCGCTGTTGTTGGTGCCTATGATGACGGCACCTATGGCGCACTCGAAAAACTCCCGCCTGACGCCATCCAGCGCGGTGCCCCGCGCGAAGCCTTCTGGCGCATCGTCGCCAAACGCGCCGTGCTGGCCGCAGGGGCCATCGAACGCCCCGTCGCCTTCCGCAACAACGACCGCCCCGGCATCATGACCGCCAACGCCGTCCGTGCCTATGTCAACCGCTGGGCCGTCGCTCCCGGCGCGCAAGTCGCGGTCTTTGGCAATAACGACGACGCCCACCGCACCGCTGCCGATCTCTTGGCCGCAGGCGTGCACGTTGCCGCCCTGA
>RFUP01000546.1 GCA_009922885.1 Paracoccaceae bacterium | reverse complement strand
ATTGTCCGATGCACGCCGAATGCTATATCGAGTGGGGCAAAGCACCCGCGAACGTATGGAAGACCTTCGCCCGTGGGGGTTATATGGACTTGCGGCGAAAGCCCGCGCTCATGCGCCGGATTGTCATGGGGCGAATGGTTAGGTTAGGTGCAGCCGGCGATCCTTCCATGATTCCGCTTCAGTACTGGCTCCGCTTACTCGAAACGGCCGAAGGCTGGACAGGTTATACGCACCAATGGCGCGAATCATGGGCTCAGCCGATGCGTGAGCTTTGCATGGCATCAGTGGAAACGGCCGCCGATGCCGATATTGCGCGTGCAATGGGCTGGCGGACTTTCCGCGTCAAGACCAAGGCGCAGCCGATCGCCAAGCATGAGATCGAATGCCCGGCCGATAAAGGCCGCCAGTGTATCGCTTGCGGTGCATGTGACGGTGCGCTGAAACCCTCCGCCGCTAGCGTGGTAATCGTGGTCCATGGGCCAAAGGCGAAAGCTTTTGAAAAGGCGCACGCATGAACGCCCGCCCATTTTTCACCTTCGCACCCGCTGGAGACTTCGAGCGGGAATTTTTCCGACTGGTCGACGAGTACCGAGCACGCAACCCGCGCGGACTTTCGGGAACCATAGCAGAGAAAGGAAGCTTTCAGGTTTTCACGCCGCCGAAAACGACTCACCCGCTACTGTTCGCCGCGCAAATGGTTAGCCGTAGGGATTACCGCATAGCCGACCCCTACGGGCCCGCTGGCATGGTCGAATGCGAAGGCAGCTTGCTCTTCTACGGGCTTGCTATACACTCGCCCGATGAATCCTTTTATTGAAATGAACGAAGGCATGGCCGAGATTCTCTCGGCTTTGCCCGATCAATTCGAGCACCCGGGCACAGCCGCCGCCGCACTGGCCGCGGCTTTTGTCGTCCACTGCCGCGCCTGGGGTATACCCGACGAGACCGCACAAACGCTTATAACCGCCGCTCTAGCCGATTACACAATCACGAAGCATTGACCGCACCGCACCGAGACCCGCTCTCACATGCAAATCGTTAGCATCATCACCAAGTGTCGGACTCATGCACCACGGCAAACCCGAAGCCTTCGCAACCCGCTGACCCGTACCGCTCGCATCATGATCGGCAACAATGCGCCCGCCCGTAATCCTTGCCACATGCCCCAGATTGCCCGCGCTGAAGCACACCACCACCCGCACATCAGAAAACCGCAACGCCGCTTGCACGCTAAGCCCGGTTGCGTAGCCTTCGACTAGCCACGGCTCCCGACCCCGACCGAGCACGAACACCGCGCCTTTCGCACGCGTGCCTGGTATGAAGCGCTTTTCACCACTGACTTGGATTCTCTGGGCGCCCACCACCCGCTGCGTGTTTACATCCCTCATGGGTACGATCAGCTCTTCACCAACGACTAGCCCCTTTGCATCTGGGAATCCCTTGGCTTTCAGATAGGGATGCTGCGCCATGGTTGCCTTGTTGATCAGCTCCTGCGCTTGCTTGGCCGCCCGTGCGTGCTTGATACGCTCTTCACTATCGTCAAAGTATTTGATGAACTGACTTACCTTCTCACCATACCGGGCGAACGATTCCATGGTTGCCCAGTTCTTCACCACTCCT
>RFUP01000545.1 GCA_009922885.1 Paracoccaceae bacterium | reverse complement strand
CCTGATTGAGGCCGCGCGGCAGCAGCATATGGGTGGAGCTGACATAGGCGTATTTCCGATCCCATTTCACGAGGGGGATCTTGTTGAGCGCGGGAGCCAGTTCGGGTGTTTCCGTGAAGAACATGCGCTGGCGTGGGCCGCCTTGAATCCAGAGATTGCCGAAGCGCTTGTTCTTCTCCATCACGTAATTGCCGGAGTCGAACCAGCTTGCGATTTCAAGCGGGTCTTGGCCGGGGCGGTAGGGTTGCTCGTCGATCCGGCCTTTCGGATACATATCGAGAAGCATCGCCGAGAAGGATTTGATCGACGAGGCATCGAGCCAGTCCGTGAGCGCACGGAGCGGGCGGGTATCGCAGAAGGGATAGATCAGGAATTCATCGGGATCGACGGTGAGCGCCCAATGCCCGTGGGCATATTTGCGCTGGAGCCAGTTCAGCCAATCCACGCCGAAACGAGAGCGTTTATAGCTCGCGGCGCTGTGCCAGAGCGAGACATCTGGCTGATCGGCGAGGTAATCGAGGCTGCCGTCGTTCGAGTCGTTATCGACGATGAAGAAATGGTTCACGCCCATATCCCGGTAGTATTTCAGGAAATAGGGCAGGCGGACGCCTTCGTTCCGCTGCGTGGAGAAGAGCAGGATATCGCCGGGCTTGATCGAGCCTGTGCGGTTGGCAATAGCCCTCAGTTCCCGGCGCTTGCGAAACGCCCGGATGAGCCAGCGACGCCGCTGGACCCTTAACCGATATGCTTGCCAGACGCCCAAGATAGTCCTTTCTCAGAGCACCAAAGCGGCCAGACCTTTATCCATTCTATATTAACGGCAATACCTTAGCAAAATGCATACGCCAATCGGGTGGAGAAAACAGATTTTGTTTCTTTTCTGCCGAATTGGGCGGCGGCGCAGCACCGAGTTCTTGCAAAATATAGGATTTCCAGTGGTAGGGGTCGCCTATGGGCAGATAGGTGATCGCGTCGCCTAGGATCTCCCGCACAGATGGCAGCGGTGTGGAAATGACGGGAACGCCCAGACTGTGCGCCTCGACAGGCGGGAGGCCGAAGCCTTCGGCCTTGGAGGGAAACAGCAATCCCTTGGATCGCAGGAGCAGGGCGGCGATCTGGCCATCGCTCAGGCCGGGCATCTCGTAGACATGGCGTTGCAAGGGGCCGAGGTGATCAAGCTCGGCGAAGACCCCCTTGTTTTCCCAGCCGCGACCACCGCAGATGAGGAGTTGCGGCATCGCATCCACCGAGAGTGAACTTGCGAGATTGCGCCAAACGTCCAGTAGAAGTGCATGCCCTTTTCGCGGCTCTATGGTGCCAACAATCATGTAATAGGGGCGCGTTCTATCGAAACCCGCAGGCCAGACGGGTTGTGCAGGCTTAGGCGCGTCTATCCCCAAATGGGCTACGGTGATTGGCGGCACTTGGCTGGGGCCCGCATGCCGGCGGATGTCTTTCTCGGTTGTTGCGGAGTTCGCGATAAGTTGGTCCGAAAGACGCAGGGTACGCAGGATGAACTGGCGGAATTTCTCGACAGTTCCCGTGCGCTGGAGTTCGGGGAAGTCGAGGGGGATCGTATCGTGGATCAGGATGGTGATCCGGGCATTGCAGCGTTGCTTGA
>RFUP01000544.1 GCA_009922885.1 Paracoccaceae bacterium | reverse complement strand
CGGGGCATACTGGGCACCAACTGCGAACAAGATTATGAAAGGCACCTCGTGCCCGGCGAGCGCATCACCTCGACGTACGAGGTCGAGTACGTAAGTGATCGAAAGCAGACGAAGTTTGGAGCGGGATATTTCATCACTTTCCTACAGCATTTTTACGACGAAGCGGGTGCGCTCGTTGGAACGATGCGACTGCGGATTCTCCGCTATGCTCCGATTGATGAATCGACGTCCCAAGGTGACGAGACCAACCTGCCACGGCCGCCCCAGCCGGCGATGAATGCGGATACCCGTTTTTTCTGGGACGGGGTGAAACGGCAAGAATTGCTCATCCAGCAATGCAGCGCGTGCGGATTTCTTCGTCATCCACCAGGACCCGCCTGTACCCGTTGCCATAGCCTCGAATGGACCACGCTAAAGTCGAAAGGCGAAGGCACAATCTACTCCTTCGTTCTGATTCACCAGCCTGACCACGCGGCGTTCGAAACACCGCATCCAGTGGGGCTGGTGGAGCTCGATGAAGGCGTCCGACTGGTGGCACCATTAAGGGCCGAAGAGCGAGACAGGCTTAATATTGGCGACCGAGTGCATGCCGTATTTGCCAAACCCGGTCCCGATTATCGGATGCCGATCTTCCGGCTATCGGTGGGAGATTAAAAATGGATTTTGCGTTCAGTGACGAGCAGCGCGCGATAGCCGATCTCGCGCGCTCTGTGTTTGCTGACCACGGTAGCGATGAGCGCATCCGGCAAGTTTACGAATCCGGCCACATCTTCGATCCAGAACTCTGGCAAAGTCTTGCCGGGACGGGCCTAATGGCTGCAATCCTGCCTGAAGGGGTCGGCGGCTCCGGACTGGGCATGATGGAACTCGGGCTGATCCTTGAAGCCCAGGGCGAAGCCCTTGGGCCGGTTCCACTCTGGCGTCATGAGATTGCCTCTTCCGCCATCGCTTGTTTCGGCTCCGCGAAAGTTCAGGACGAATACCTGACGGAACTTGCCGAAGGGAAGCTCGTCGCATCAATCTGCACCGATGCGAGCGCAACTGAGTTGCTTCGGGTAACTTGGGTAAACGAGAGTTGGATTCTCGAAGGCTTGGCCCGATGCGTCGCTGTCGATGAACGAACGCAGCTTCTGGTCCTACCTGCTCGCGACAACGACGATCGTACGCACCTATTTGCCGTACCCATGCAGCAAGATGGCATCGACAGCGTGACCGGCCGTTACACCAATCACGAGCCTCTAACGGACGTCAATTTTTCCGGTGTGAGGTTAAAAGCACATGCTCGGTTGGACTGCGAAGCGCCGCATGATTGGCTGGAACTGCGGTCCGCCCTCGCCATCTCTGCCTTACAACTGGGAGTGACGGGCGAAGCACTGCGCCGGGCCGCTGAATATACCACGGAACGCGAACAGTTCGACCGATCAATAGGCAGTTTCCAGGGCGTCGCGATCAGAATGGCAGATGCCTATATTCAGCTTGAGTTGCTGCGCACGGCGCAATGGCAGCTAGCATGGCAGATCGATCGCGGTCTGCCGGCCTTGACGGCCGCGAGACTGGCCAAGTTCCAGGCCAGCGAAGCCGGGCATATCATCGGCCATACCATGCAACATTATCACGGCGG
>RFUP01000543.1 GCA_009922885.1 Paracoccaceae bacterium | reverse complement strand
GTATGGATTGCGTATGGCTTGTGTATGGCAAGCGTCATGACGTTACAGCCTGACGTTCGAGTGCTGCGAGGGCTTCCGTGGCGCGATCTGCCTCGCTTGCGAGGGTGGGCCAATCCGGCACGTCATTGTCCCATTCGATGAGGATCGGGCGCGGGCCCATGCGGGTGAGGGTATGGGCGAGGAGCGCCCAGACCGGATCGGCGACGAGGGCACCGTGGCTGTCGATGAGGAGGGGCGCACCGTGATCGTCATGGTCTTCGGCATGGCCGCCGAGGTGCACCTCGCCCACACGGTCGAGGGGGAAGGCGTCGATATAGGATTGGGGCGAGAAACCGAGGTTCACGGCGGAGACGAAGACGTTGTTCACATCGAGAAGAAGGCCGCATCCGGTGCGGCTGGCGATTTCGCGCAGGAACTCCGGCTCGGACCAGTCGCTTTCGGCGAAAGCGAGGTAGGAGGAGGGGTTTTCAAGGAGCATTGGACGCTGGAGAGCGGTTTGCACCTCGTCGATGTGGTCCGCGACGCGGGCCAGCGTGCTGTTGGTGTAAGGGAGCGGCAGGAGATCGTTGAAGAAGGCCGCGTCATGAGTGGACCACGCGAGGTGTTCTGAGAAGCTGGCGGGGTTGAGCCAGCCCACGAGATGCTTGAGGCGCGCGAGGTGATCGGGGTCGAGCCGTCCTTCGCCCCCGATCGAGAGACCCACACCATGGACGGAGATCGCAAAGCGTTCGGAGAGGTGCCGCAGTTGCGCCAAGGGCCGCCCGCCTGCCCCCATGTAATTCTCGGCGTGGATTTCGAGCCAGCGCACGGAAGCGGGATCTTGCAGGAGATCCGCGTAATGCTGGGGCTTGAAGCCGACGCCTGCGGCATGGGGGAGCGTTGGGGGCGAATGGTCGAACATGGCACTTCTCCGGGGTTCGGGGCGGGCGCGAGGCCCGCCGCCTTTTTGCGGGATCAGCCCTGCGGCAGGTCGCGGTCGAGCGCTTCGAGGGCGCCCATGCGGGCCTTGCCATCGGCCATGGCCGGGAGTTCCATGGTGGCGCAGGTGCCTGCGTCGACGAGTTTCCAGGCGTTGCCCTGATAGTCGACTTTCGAGGTGCCAGCGCAGGTGGTGCCAGCGCCCGCAGCGCAATCGTTCTGACCTGCGAGAGCGACGCCGAAGCATTTCTCTTTTTCCATGGCCGAGGCTGTGGTGGCGTGGGAGGCGAGAGCGGCGGCCATTGCGCCAGCGAGGGTAACGGTTTTGATCGAAACGGACATTGAAGTCTCCCTTGATGCGTTATGCTGATCCGCGGCCCTGTGCCGGGGATAGCTAAAGGGATAGCGGGTGGCTGTTCTGACGGGCCACTCACGAGGCTGTGCAACACGGGCGCGTTATTGACTCTCACGACGCCGTGTTGCCGCGGCGCGGAAACGACGGGATTTCGGGCGGGAAACGTTACAAAGGCGGGTCTCGGCGCGCGGGCGCGGCTGCACTTGTTACAATGCTGGTGCAGGGATCAGGGCAGCACGACGGGGCGCGTGATCGGTTGTAACCGGTCTTACGGGGCTGGGAGGCATCCGATGCCGCAGCGATCAGTCTTAGGACGTGAGGGGCTCTGCCCCTCACACTCCCCGGGATATTTCGAAAAG
>RFUP01000542.1 GCA_009922885.1 Paracoccaceae bacterium | reverse complement strand
TGGTCGAGCCACGGGCCTTGTTCGATGTGCATCTCGATGTAGCCCGAGAAGCGTGCGGGATCGACGGGCCCGGTGACGCGGCTTCCAAGCGTTGCGCGGGCGGTGGCGAGGGGTGTGCCGTCGGAATCGGTGAGGAGATCGGCTTCGGATTGGGTGAGTGTGCCGGACCAGACGGCGCTGCCTGTGGTGACGCCGAAGCGGCCTTCCTCATCTTGGAACGAAACGACAGACACGCGCGGCCCGCCGCGTTCGCGGGCGGCGCGGGCGATTTCCAACCCGGCGATCACGCCTAAAGCGCCGTCGAGCCAGCCGCCTTCGGGCTGGGTGTCGGAGTGGGAGCCGAGGAGGAGGGAGGGGGCATCGTCGGGCCAGAGGCCGAAGAGATTGCCCATCGCATCCATTTCCACGCGGAGGCCGATGGCGCGCATCTGGTCGGAGAGCCAGTCGCGGGCGGCGATGTCGGCTTCGGTATAGGCGCGGCGCTGCACGCCTTTGCCGGAGCCTGCCGCGCCGAATTGGCGGAGCCTGTGGAGATCGGAGAGGAAGCGCTGGGTGTTGATCTGCATGGGGGCCTCACGGGTGCTTCAGCGTATTTGGCGATGGCGGCGCGACGAAGGCAAGGGGGTGGTTTTGTGCGACTTTCCGTGTCGCAAATCGTGGGGACAAAGGGGGCGTGCGCGTGGCTCACTGCGGAAAACGCAGGAAACAGGCCCTATGACAGACGCTTCGCCTTTGCCCACGGGGGCCAGACAGGACACGACGCTCGGGATCTTGTGCCTCTGTGCGGGGATCGGGCTTTTCGCGGTGCAGGATCTGATCCTGAAGCTGATCTCGGGAAGCTACCCGTTGAGCGAGGCCATGGTGCTGCGGGGGCTGACGGCGATGCCTTTGCTGGCGCTCTTGGCGGCGCGGGATGGCGGCTTGCGGACGCTTTTTACGCCTGCGGTCTGGGCGATGATCCTGCGGGGCGGGGTGATGTTCATGGCCTATGCGGCCTATTACCTCGCGCTGCCTGCGCTGCCGATTGCGACGACGGTAGCGCTTTATTTCTCGGCGCCTCTCTTCATCACGGTGCTGTCTTACGTCTGGCTGAAGGAGCAGGTGGGGTGGCGGCGCTGGGGTGCGGTGGCTTTGGGCTTTGCAGGGGTGGTGATCATGTTGCGCCCCGGGGCGAGCATTTTCGACTGGGCGGCGCTGATGGTGCTGGGGTCGGGGCTTTCCTATGGGTTCGCGATGATCCTTGCGCGGCGGTTGGGGCAGACGGAGACCGCGCCTGCGATGGCGTTCTGGGGGAATTTCGTGTTCCTCGTGGTGGCGCTGGGGATGGCGATGGCGTTCGGGGATGGGCATATGGCCACCAATTCGCACCCGACGCTCGGGTTCCTCTTCCGTGGCTGGGCGTGGCCGGAGCCTGTGCATCTGGTGCTGATGTGTGGCTGCGGGGTGATCGCGGCGGTGGGGCTGACGCTCTTGACGCAGGCTTACCGGATTGCCGATAGCAACGCGGTGGCGCCCTTCGAATATAGCTACATGCTCTGGGGCGTGCTGTGGGGATGGCTCTTCTTCGTGGAATGGCCGGATGCGCTCGCGTGGCTCGGGATTCTGGTGATCATGGCGGCGGGGCTTCTGGTGCT
>RFUP01000541.1 GCA_009922885.1 Paracoccaceae bacterium | reverse complement strand
ATGCAAGGCGCACAGAACGAAGCCGGACTGCGGCTTGCGGTGCGCCATGCGCTGGAAGCCGGGGCAACGAAGGATGAAGTGGCCGAGACCATCGCCCAGATGGCGGTGTTTGCCGGTATTCCCAGCATGACCCGTGGGATGGAGATTGCCCGCGACGTCATGGACGCAAAAGAGGACGACAAGAAATGAGCATCGCGGCACTGGCTTTCTATCTCTTCGCCGTATCGGCGCTGGCGGGTGGGCTCTTCACCGTGGTGAGCCGCAATCCGGTTCACTCGGTTCTCTGGCTCATTCTGGCCTTCCTCAGCTCTGCCGGCCTCTTCGTGCTTCTGGGCGCGGAATTCGTGGCGATGCTGCTGGTGATCGTTTACGTGGGCGCAGTGGCGGTGCTGTTCCTCTTCGTGGTGATGATGCTCGATGTGGATTTCGCCGAACTCAAAGCCGAGATGGCGAGATACATGCCCTTGGCGCTCTTGATCGGTGTGGTCATCCTGATGCAGTTGGGCCTTGCCTATGGCGCATGGGAAACGGCTGAGGGTGCAGAAGCGGCCCGCGCGGCCGTGGCACCTGAGGGTGTGGAGAACACGGCGGCGCTTGGCCTCCTGATTTACGACCAGTATTTCCTGTTGTTCCAACTCGCAGGCCTGATCCTCCTTGTGGCGATGATCGGTGCGATCGTGCTGACGCTGCGGCACCGCAAGGACATCAAGCGCCAGAACGTGTTGGCGCAGATGTGGCGTGATCCGGCCAAGGCGCTGGAACTCAAGGACGTGAAGCCGGGGCAGGGCCTCTAAGAATTCCGGGGGCAACCCCGAGCAAAGAAAGGGCCCGGGAAAACCCGGGCGAAATGAGACAGACGATGGGACAGAAAAAATGATCGGTTTGGAGCATTACCTGACAGTCGCTGCGGCGCTGTTCGTGATCGGGATCTTCGGGATCTTTCTCAACCGGAAGAACGTGATCGTCCTTCTGATGTCGATCGAATTGATCCTGCTCGCGGTGAACATCAACCTCGTGTCCTTCTCCTCGTTTCTTGGGGATCTGGTCGGGCAGGTGTTCACGCTCTTCGTGCTTACGGTGGCAGCTGCGGAAGCGGCCATCGGTTTGGCCATTCTCGTCTGCTTCTTCCGCAACCGCGGCACCATTGCCGTGGAAGACGTCAACGTGATGAAAGGCTGACGACCCATGGAAAAGATCATCCTGTTCGCGCCGCTGGTCGGCTCGCTGATCGCGGGGTTCGGCTGGCGCTTTATCGGGGAGAAAGGCGCTCAGTGGCTGACCACCGGGCTTCTCTTCCTCGCCGCCGCTCTTTCCTGGATCGTGTTCCTCACGCTTGATGCGGAGCACACGCAGCATATCCACATTCTCGACTTCATCCGCTCGGGCCTTCTGGATACCTCCTGGGGGATCCGCCTCGACCGCCTGACCGCGATCATGCTGATCGTGGTGACGAGCGTCTCGGCTTTGGTGCACCTCTATTCCATGGGCTACATGGCGCATGACGATAACTGGGGGCATCACGAGCACTACAAGGCGCGTTTCTTCGCCTATCTCTCGTTCTTCACCTTCGCGATGCTCATGCTGGTGACCTCGGACAACCTCGTCCAGATGTTCTTCGGCTGGGAAGGCGTGGGCGT
>RFUP01000055.1 GCA_009922885.1 Paracoccaceae bacterium | reverse complement strand
CTCTTGGCCGGACGGACCAAATTCGAGAAGCCATTGCTGCACCCGGCCACAAGCAGCAACGCACCCAACAGGAGTGCGCCCTGCCCGATCCGATGCTTCCGGCTCTGAATGTTCATGGCCCGAGCCCCTCTCACCGTGCTGCCGCCGGACGGCGCGCGCCGGAACGCTTGTGCGCAATCCGCTCTTCGATCACATCGCGGAAATTACGGATCAGGCCCTGGATCGGCCAAGCCGCCGCGTCGCCAAGCGCACAGATCGTGTGGCCTTCCACCTGCTTCGTCACATCGAAGAGCATGTCGATTTCCTTGGGTTCCGCATCGCCCGTCACAAGGCGCTCCATCACCCGCATCATCCAGCCCGTGCCTTCGCGGCAGGGCGTGCACTGGCCGCAGCTCTCGTGCTTGTAGAACTTCGACAAGCGCCAGATCGCCTTGATGATGTCGGTCTGCTTGTCCATCACGATCACCGCAGCCGTACCGAGGCCCGAGCCCAGTTCAGAGCGCAGGTAATCGAAATCCATCACCGCGTCTTTCATCTTCTCGCCGCGCACGCACGGCACCGAAGAGCCACCGGGGATCACGGCCAGAAGGTTGTCCCAGCCGCCACGGATCCCGCCGCAATGCTTCTCGATCAGCTCCTCGAAGCTGATCGACATCGCCTCTTCCACGACGCAGGGGTTATTCACATGGCCCGAGATCGCGAAAAGCTTGGTGCCCGCGTTATTCGGGCGGCCGAAGCCTGCAAACCATTCCGGCCCACGGCGCAGAATGGTCGGGGCCACAGCAATGGATTCCACGTTGTTCACCGTGGTCGGGCAGCCGTAAAGGCCCGACCCTGCCGGGAACGGCGGCTTCATCCGCGGCATCCCCTTCTTGCCTTCAAGGCTTTCCAGAAGTGCCGTTTCCTCGCCGCAGATATACGCGCCCGCCCCGTGGTGCAGGTAAAGATCGAAATCCCAACCGGACTTCGCCGCGTTCTTGCCGAGAAGGCCCGCGTCATAGCATTCGTCAATCGCCGCCTGCAGCGCCTCGCGCTCGCGGATATACTCACCGCGCAGGTAAATGTAGCAGGCATGTGCATTCATCGCGAAAGAGGCGATCAGCGCGCCTTCGATCAGCGTATGCGGATCATGGCGCATGATCTCGCGGTCTTTGCAGGTGCCGGGTTCGGACTCGTCGGCGTTGATAACAAGGTAAGCCGGGCGCCCATCGCTTTCCTTCGGCATGAAGGACCACTTAAGCCCCGTCGGGAAGCCCGCGCCACCACGGCCGCGAAGACCGGAGGCCTTCATCTGGTTGATGATCCAGTCACGTCCGTTCTGGATGATCTTGGCAGTGCCATCCCAATGGCCACGCGCAATCGCGCCTTTGAGGCTGCGATCATGCATGCCGTAGATATTGGTAAAGATCCGGTCTTGATCCTTGAGCATGGCTCACCTTCCGTCGTTCTGGCGCTTGCGCCAGATGTCTATGGTCATCCACAGCGCCCAGCCGAAACCGGCCAGCGCGAAGAGGTCGAACAGCACCCGGACTCTTTCAGAGAGCCCGAGCGCGGAACCGAGCCATGTGGCCAAAATCCAGAACAGGCCGACGCCAGCGATGAAGAGCGCAACGCGCCGCCCCGCCAAGCCTTCCCCTTTGTTCTGCATTCCGGCCATTCCTCATGGTCCTCAGTAGTTGTTGGTCTTGGCGCGCTCGAGGAATTCCTCGATGCCCACCTCCAGGATCAAACGGGCTTGAGCCACCCACTTGTCCCGGCTCACACGGCCCTTGAAGCGCGGCATGTTGCCGTTCATCCAAGCCACTTCCGCAGGTCCCCATGCGGCGATCTGGTCGAAGTGGAAAATGCCGTTGTCGTGGCAAACTTTTTCCAGAACCGGCCCGATGCCTTCGATGAGCTTCAGATCGTCGCCTGCCCCACCCTTCGGGGCTTTCAGCCCTTTCGGTTTGGTGCCAGCACCCGCCGCGTCCACAGCCGCATCGTCAACAGCCGCGAAGGCCACCGGAGCGGCTTTTGCCGCTTTCGGTTTGGCTGCTGCTTTTGGCTTTGCCGCTGCAGGTGCTTTCTCGGCCTTGGCCTTAGCCGGGGCCTTCTCGGCAGCCGCCTTGGCCGGCGCTTTTGCCGCTGCGTTAGCCGGAGCTTTCTCGGCCTTCGCCTTCGGTGCCGCCTTCGCCTTAGCCGCAGCCTTGGCAGGAGCCGCTTCCGCTTTCGGCGCTTCGTATTTCCAGGAGCCTTTCTGGTCAGCCAGATCCGCTTCACCAGCAAGGAATGCCGAAGGCTTCACCAGAGATCCGGTCCCTGCATCAGAGCCAGCCGAGGCTGCCGCCGCAACCGGAGCTGCCGAAGCCGCAACCGCACTGCCCGAAGCCGATGCTTCGGAAGCGGTCGCGCCCGTCGAGGCTGCCGCCGCTGCAGAACCTGTCGCCGCTGCTGCCGGAGCCGCCGCGGACGCGCCGCCAGAAGCCGCCGCAGAGCTACCCGTTCCAGCGCTTACCGACGTCCCTGCGCCTTTACCGCTGCACAAGATCCAGTTCAGCAAAAGTCCAAGCACAACGGTCAGTGCCAAAGCCGTCCAGAAGGCCGTTCCACCGTGCCACTGGCCAATGAACCGCAACATAACAAATGCCACGATGCCGATGGCTGCGGCCAAAAGCCAAGCGCCCAGCGAGCAATTCCGGGTGCCGTTTGGTTGTGTCATGACGTCACTCTCCCTATTGTTGATTTAACGTGTCACTCGTACACGCCATCTTTCTTAGCACGTTTGGAGAATTCCGTCTCGACTCCGGTCATCAAGACTTTAGCCTGAGACACCCACGCGTCTCTGGTTGCACGTCCCTTGAAGCCTTCAATGTTCTGATCAACCCAGGCAAGCTCGTCTGCAGTCCATGCCGCGACTTGCTCGAAATGGTAAAAACCAAGGGAATTCAGAAGCTTCTCAAGCTTCGGCCCAACACCCTTGATCATCTTGAGGTCATCCGCCACGCCACCTTTCGGCGCGGAAAGCGCTGCAGGTTTGGAGCCTGCCGCCGCCGGAGCCGCCTCAGTAGCCGCTTTTGCCGGTGCCTTTTCCGCTTTCGCAGCCGGTTTCGCCTCAGCCTTCGACGTAGTCTTCGCCGCAGCTTTCGACGCGGCAGGCTTCTTGGCAGCAGTCTGGCCAAGCCACGGCGTCGCAAGCGGAACTTCGGTGCCATCGATACGCTTGATCGAGTCCCCGATATCCACGGCGCGCTGTGCCGAGGCGTTGTATTTGGTCTTGCCGGAGTCGAAGTCCTTGAGGCTCGACAGCCCCGAGAGCGGCTCCGCCGCATAGCGTCCGTTCTGCGGACCCGGAACCGGAACCTTGCCCGCCGCCATCTCGTCGAGCATCTCGCGCAGGCGGTCAGCGGTCAGGTCTTCGTAATAATCCTTGCCGATCTGCGCCATCGGTGCGTTCGCACAGGCCCCGAGGCATTCCACCTCTTCCCACGAGAACTTGCCATCCGCCGAAAGATCATGCGCCTTCGCCGCGATCTTTTCCTTGCAGACCGAGATCAGGTCTTCCGCGCCGCAGATCATGCACGACAGCGTGCCGCAGATCTGGATATGCGCCACCGTGCCCACCGGCTGCAGCTGGAACATGAAGTAGAACGTCGCCACTTCCAGCGCGCGGATATAGGCCATGCCCAGCATAGCCGCCACGTATTCGATTGCCGGGCGGCTCAGCCACCCTTCCTGCTCCTGCGCCCGCCACAACAGCGGAATGATCGCCGAAGCCTGACGGCCTTCCGGATACTTGGTGATCTGCGCTTCGGCCCAAGCCTGGTTTGCAGGCGTGAAAGCAAAGCTTGCGGGCTGCTCGTGGTGAAGGCGTCTCAGCATCGTTTCGTCTCTTCTTTCTCGCGCGGCAGGATCAGGCGGCGCAGGCCCCGCCGGTAAAGGTATATCCGCCCTCGGCCCGCTTCTCGGCTTCCTTGAGCGTCAGCTTGTAGTTCAACATCGCGACCACTTGCTCGCGGGTCAGCCCCGTCTGCAATTCCGTTGCGAGGTAATCGCCTTCAACGACCAAGCGGCACCCGAGCGACTTCACAGCCGCATCGAACAGCGCCACGTCCTCAACGGTCGTGCCCTGCGGTGCCGCAAAACAGCCCGAGAGGCCAAGGATCAAAGGCAACACCAAGTAACGTTTCACCGGTCAATCTCCCCGAACACCACATCCATCGTGCCGATGATTGCCGCCACGTCCGCCAACTGGTGGCCCTTCGCGACATAGTCCATCGACTGCAAATGCAGGAAGCCCGGTGCGCGCAGCTTGGCGCGGTAAGGTTTGTTCGAGCCATCCGCCACGAGATACACGCCGAACTCGCCTTTCGGCGCTTCCACAGCCGCGTAAACCTCGCCTTCCGGCACTTTGAACCCTTCGGTGTAAAGCTTGAAGTGATGGATCAAGGCTTCCATCGACTGCTTCATCTCGCCCCGTTTCGGCGGCGTCAGCTTGCCGCGTGCCAGCACGTCACCGGGGGTCTCGCGCAGCTTCACGACCGCTTGACGGATGATCTTGAGGCTCTCGCGCATCTCGGCCATGCGGACGAGGTAGCGGTCATAGCAATCGCCGTTCTTGCCCACAGCGATCTGGAAATCGAACTCGTCATAGCATTCATAGGGCTGCGCGCGGCGCAAGTCCCAAGCAAGGCCCGAGCCACGTACCATCACACCGGAATAACCCCACTTCTGGATGTCGTCCTCGGTGATGATGCCGATATCGGCATTGCGCTGCTTGAAGATACGGTTCTCGGTGAGAAGGCCGTCAATGTCATTCAACACGCGCGGGAAATCGATCGCCCATTCCTCGATATCGTCGATCAACGCATCGGGAAGGTCTTGGTGCACACCACCCGGCCGGAAATAGGCCGCGTGCAAACGCGCACCGCACGCGCGCTCGTAGAACACCATGAGCTTTTCGCGTTCTTCAAAGCCCCAGAGCGGCGGCGTCAGCGCGCCCACGTCCATCGCCTGCGTGGTGACGTTCAGGAGGTGGTTCAGGATACGGCCGATTTCCGAGTAAAGCACGCGGATCAGCGAGGCGCGGCGCGGCACTTCCACACCCGTCAGCTTCTCGATGGCCAAGCACCATGCGTGCTCCTGGTTCATCGGCGCCACGTAGTCGAGGCGGTCGAAATACGGCAGGTTCTGCAGGTAGGTCCGGCTCTCCATGAGCTTCTCGGTCCCACGGTGCAGAAGTCCGATATGCGGGTCGCAACGCTCAACGATCTCGCCGTCCAGCTCCAGCACCAAGCGCAACACGCCGTGCGCAGCCGGGTGCTGCGGGCCGAAGTTCAGGTTGAAGTTACGGATCTTCTGCTCGCCCGTCAGAGCGTCTTCAAATCCCTTGGAGCCGTCCATCATTTCGCAGCATCCTTCTTCTCGTCACCCGGAAGCACGTATTTCGCACCTTCCCACGGGCTCATGAAATCGAACTGGCGGTATTCCTGCACGAGCTTCACCGGCTCATACACAACGCGCTTCTCGGCTTCGCTGTAACGCACTTCCACATACCCCGTGGTCGGAAAGTCCTTGCGCAGCGGATGGCCACGGAAACCGTAGTCCGTCAGCAGGCGGCGCAAGTCGGGGTGGCCCGAGAAAATGATCCCGAACATGTCGAAAATCTCGCGCTCGAACCAGTTGGCCGAGGGGTGCACATCGATGATCGACGGCACAAGCTCGTCCTCGCGCACAGCCACGCGCAGGCGGATGCGATGGTTCCGGTACATCGACAGGAAGTGATAAACCACATCAAAGCGCTTGGCGCGCTCGGGGTAATCCACTGCCGTGATGTCCACGAGCGTTGAGAAACGGCAATTCTGATCGGCCCGCAGAAATTCGACAAAGCCCTCGATATTCGAGGGCGTCACATCCACGTTCAGCTCACCAAAGCTCACATCCCACGACAGCACGCAATCGGGCCGTTTCGCTTCGATGTAAGTGCCCAGTTCTTTCAGAGCGTCGCTCATCCTCGTCCTTCCTTCCGGCAGCCGCCCGGCCGCCTCAAGTCACCGCGCCACAGCGCAGATCACCGTGCGATCGTTCCGGTCCGGCGGATCTTCCGCTGAAGCTGGAGAATACCGTAAAGCAGCGCTTCCGCCGTGGGCGGGCAGCCCGGCACATACACGTCAACCGGAACGATCCGGTCACAACCGCGTACCACCGAGTAGCTGTAGTGGTAATAGCCACCGCCATTCGCACAGGACCCCATCGAGATCACATAACGCGGTTCCGGCATCTGGTCATAAACCTTGCGCAGCGCCGGAGCCATCTTGTTGGTCAGCGTGCCTGCAACGATCATCAGGTCGGACTGGCGCGGAGAAGCGCGCGGCGCGGTGCCGAAACGCTCCATATCGTAGCGCGGCATCGCGGTGTGCATCATTTCCACAGCGCAGCAAGCAAGGCCGAAGGTCATCCAGTGCAGCGAGCCAGTGCGCGCCCAGTTGATGATGTCTTCCGTCGAGGTGACAAGGAAGCCCTTGTCCTGCAACTCGGCATTCAACGCCTGCGTTGCATGTTCCTTATCCACACCAGCGGCATAGGCTCCGGTCGTCACTCCCATTCGAGCGCCCCCTTCTTCCATTCATAGGCAAAGCCCACGGTCAGCACAGCGAGGAAAATCATCATCGACCAGAAGGCCGTCATGCTGATGTCCTGGAAGGCCACAGCCCACGGGAACAGCATTGCGATTTCCAAGTCGAAGATGATGAAGAGGATCGAGACGAGGTAGAAACGCACGTCGAACTTCATCCGGGCATCGTCGAACGCGTTAAACCCACACTCATAGGCCGACACCTTCTCCGGGTCCGGATTACGGACCGCGATGATCACGGCGGCGAGGATGAGGACCAGTCCAAGCGCGACGGCAATGGCCAGGAAAACGAGGATGGGCAGGTATTCCCGCAGCATCTCTTCCACGGTTGGCTCCTTCTCTCGGCGCGTCAATCCGCGCCGACTGCTGGCTACAGAATTTCAAGCCGTGGTTTACTCCTGCCCCTTGCCATGGTCAACCGAAGGTCGATCTTATTCATCTTTTAGAATGTGGTCGCAATTTTGAGGAAATTCCCCCGTATACATTGGCATACGAGCATTTTTACGCCCCTTTATGCGGCAATTGGCCCGTGTGCCCGATTGAGATATTTCTGCGGGGCAGCATAGATCTCTCTCAGCCGCCCCCTTCGATTCTCCAAAAGTCTTATTGCAGCGTCAATTCGACTCGCTCACCCGCCGTTACGGTGAAGTCAGCCTCCACTGGTGCACGATCCCCTTCGTAACTCGCCCGCGCGCGGTAAGTGCCCGCCTTCAGCGTGTAGCTCCACGCATCGCCATAAGCTCCAGCCAGTTCCTCACGCTCTCCGGTGATCTTCGGTGGCCCGAAAACGTCGATCCTGTAGGCACCCGGTGCGCTCATCGCCGCAACACCAGCGTTGAGCACCACCTGCACCTCCACCAACTCGCCCGGGGCCACGTCGAACGGCTCCGACTGCACCACCGCCCCTTCAAGCTGGGCATTCAGAACATAGCGTCCCGCCGGAACGTTCAGCGCGTCAGGGCCATAACTTCCGTTGAACTCATCGCGGTTTCCGTTGATGTCGGCCTTTGCCGCCAGCACATCGAAGCGAATACCGCTCTCTGCGGCAGGCCCACCGGAAGCATATAGCGCCGAAACCCGCACCACCCCTGCCCCGAGCACCAAATCCACCTCGCGCTCTTCACCTGCCACAATCTCGACGGGCTGTTCCGTCTTAGCCTTCGAAAGCTCCGCACTTGCAACGGCCGGCCCCGCAGGCATCAGCATCCGCGTCTCCGTGTAACCGCCCTCTTCCGCACCCTCTTGAGCCCGAACCCAAAGATAGGCCCCATTGGCCAGATCTCCGCCTTCGGAAAAACGCGCCCGCACCGTGAGCCAGCCCGCATCCAGAACCACATGCGGCGTCTGAGTCTCCGTATCGCTCAAAGTCACGCGGAGGCTTCGCACAGCTTTCCCGCCTGAGGCGCGCAGTTCGTAATCCCCCGCAGGCAAAGCCACTTCGAACGGGCGGTTATAGCCGCCCTCCACCGCATCCGGTGCAACCTCGCCATTCACTACGGGGAAGATCTCCCACGCCAAGGCCTCTTCCAGTTGTGGCCCGCCCTCGATGAGCGAAGCCGTTGCGCGCAGATTGAACTCCGGCTTCTCGACCTTCGGCGCGGGCGGCGGTTCCGGCGCAGGCGGGGCTTCCGCCACCACCGTTTTCTTCAATGCCTCCGAAAGGCTCCCCGCGTCCTTCGCCTCGATATAGCGCCCGCCCGTGTTCTCCGCGAGACAAGCCACTTGCGCGCCTTCCGCCTTGGTCAGGCCAAACCCCACCACATGCGCGGTGAAATCCACGCCAGCCGCTTCCAACTCGCGCCCCAAGGCGCAAGGATCGGCGTCACAGGTCTCCAACCCGTCGGTCACAAGGATCACAGTCGCCTTGTCTTCCGTGTAGCGCAGCCCGTCCGCCGCCTGCTTCACCGCAGCCGAAAGCGGCGTTTTGCCCTTCGGATTGATGCCTTTCACGAACTCCGCAATCGCCCCTGCCGTTCCCGCCGCAGGCGGCACCGCCAGTTCGATATCGCCGCAGTCCCCTTTCGAGCGGTGGCCATACACGATCAGCCCAAGCTCATTGGCCTCGGGCACAACGCCCAGAACCTCGCCCATGGTCTCGCGGGCGATCTCGATCTTGGTCTTGCCGTCGATCTGCCCCCACATCGACCCCGACGCATCGAGCACAATCATCGCCCGATCCTGCGCAACCGCCGACGTTCCCAAAGCCAAGGCCAAAACAGCCCCTAGAAATAACCGCATAGAATCTCTCCCGGAAAATACCTTAAGGAGAGTTTACGCAACCAAACTCACTTTTCGAGTGGGGATTTCCTGCGCTCCGGCTCAGCCCGCCTGCCACTTGGGTTTGCGCTTGGCGAAGAACGCACCGATGCCTTCCGGTGCCTCGTCGCCCTCCCAGCACGCCGCCAACTCACCGATCGTGTGGCGGATATCGTCATCCGTGATACAAGGCCCCAAGCGCTGCGCCAGCCGCTTCGCCCGCGCCACTGCCCCCGGCGCACAGTCGAGATAGGGCAGCACTTCCGCCTCTACCGCCGCATCCAACTCCGCGTCCGGCACCGCCCGCGCCAGCAGCCCCAACTCCACCGCTTCCGCCGCGCCAAACCTGCGGCCCGACATAAACACCCGCCGCGCCTTCGCCTCACCCATCCGTGCGATCACGTAAGGGCCGATGGTCGCCGGAATGAGGCCGAGCCGCGTTTCCGTCAGCGCCATGCTCAGGCTATCTACGCCAATCGCCACATCGCACACGCTGGCCATGCCCACGCCGCCACCAAAAGCGTTGCCCTGCAACCGCCCGATCAAGGGCTTCGGCAATCCATTGAGCGCCTTCAGCATCCACGCAAGCTTCCCCGCCTCCGCCGCGCGCTCCGCCGGAGGAGCCGCCATCTGCGCTTGCATCCAGCCCAGATCACCGCCTGCACAAAACGTCCGCCCCTTGGCCGCAAGGATCACCACCCGCACTTCGGGATCGGCCCCCAGCGCATCGGCGGCCTGATGGATTTCCGCGATCATCGGCCCCGACATCGCATTGTGCTTATCGTCCCGCGCCAGCCAAAGCGTCGCCACACCCCGCGCGTCGCGCTCTACAGAAATCGTCTCGTACATCCCTAGTCCCCCTCGCTTTACACCTCGGCCCGCATCGCCCGCGCCATCTCGGCGGCGCGCTCCAGCACCCTGCGATCCAAACCCGTCTCGTAGCCCAGCGCCGTCAAACGGTCATGCACCGCTTCGGTGGCCAC
>RFUP01000540.1 GCA_009922885.1 Paracoccaceae bacterium | reverse complement strand
TTTTGCCCTGGAGGGCTTGGAGGGTCGCTCGCATCAGGATGGTCTCATCCACATCATGAACCCGGACGACCTGAGCACCGTGGAGCCAGGCCCAGAGGGCGGCAGTCAGGCTGGGAACCCGCCGTTCGGAGGGGGCAAGGTGGTGTCCCGGAAGCACTCCTGCAAGAAAGGACTTCCGGGAGGTTCCAACGAGCAAAGAGCACCCCAGGGTTGCCAACTCCGGGAGCCTGCGGAGCAACTCGAAGCTGAAGCTGGGATTCCCGCTGACAAAGAAACCGAGCCCCGGATCCAGCATCAGATTTTCTTGGCGAATTCCCAACTCTGCCGCAAGCTGAAGGCGTTCTTGGAAAAACGTCCGCACCTGCGCAACCACGTCCGGATAGTCCGGACTCTCTCGGGTGGTTCGAGCCGAGGGGTCCTTTGAGTACATCAAGACAGCGGGGCAGGAGGATTGGGCCAGCAGGGCACCCATGGCCATTTCATCGTTATGGGCGAAGATGGCTTGGAACTTGCCCTTATGGGCTTGGATCCAGTTCTCGGTCAGGGCCATGGCCTTGGCGCGATCCCAGGAAGCCGTCTGGTGGTCGATGAGCTTGAGCCCGGGGTATTTCGCGAAGACCTGGCGGGCGCCGGCCTCGCGTTGCAACTGGGCGGACGTGCCCATGATGCCGTGGATCATCAGCACGCCGCCTTGGCCATTGAGCTTGCGGGCGACGGCTTCCATCGCGAGGCGACCGGCCTCCACGTCGTTGGAGCCCACGTAGGCGTTGCCCGGGGACTTGGTCACCTGGTTGACGAGCACGAGGGGGATGCCGGCGGACCGGATCAGGTCGACCGCCGGGGTGCTGGCCTCGAACTCGCAAGGATTCAGGATGATGGCATCGACCTTCTGCGCGATGAAGTTCTCGACCTGGCTCATCTGCTTCTGCGCATCGGCCTGGGCGTCGACGAAGACCAGCTTCACGCCGCGCTCCTCTTCGTAGTAGCGCCCGACGGCATCCTCTAGGATCACGCCGCGCTGCGCAGCAGCCCCGACCTTCTGGGGCGGTGTCGCCCCAGTCTTTTCAGCCCAGAGCTGGTACGGCGTCTTATACGGGCTCACGCCCATCACTGCCGCCATATCGGAGGCTCCCAGCCCCTGACGTCGCAGTTCCAGCCACTCAGGGCTGCGCTGCGGCGCCTTCACGAACTCGTACTGCTTGCTCACTGGATCACCTCCCGTGACTTCTTCAAGGCTTTCTGCGCGGCGCGCAGTTTGACCTCCGCCTCTGCTAGGCGCTCTACGTCGCCCGTGCGATAAATGTCCACCACCTTCGTCCAGTGGCTGACGTTGCAGTCGGCGCATAGGCGCTCGATCAGTGACGGCTTCACGTCCGTCTCCATCTTGCGTGCGCAGATGACGCACTTCCACTTGGTCACTTTTTCCCCTCCTTTTTTCTATCCATCTTGGCCCAGCCCTCACCCCGGAACTGGATGCTGCTGGCGTTGATCTCGAGCTGCATCCATGCACCGCATCCATCGCAGCGTGGCACTACGGGCTGGAAGCCCGTCTGCAGCCGCTCCTCAGTGATGCAGCAGGTCATGCAAAAGAAGACGTAGAGCGGCATCAGCGCCTCCCCATCGGCGTCTTGCGCGGCTTGCGATGACGTC
>RFUP01000539.1 GCA_009922885.1 Paracoccaceae bacterium | reverse complement strand
CGTGTACACGAACCCCGGATGGACAGTGATGTTCATCTTCACCGCCAGCCGCAGGGCATCTCCGTCGTCGGTGATGGGGTTCCATAGCGATGAACCACCACGGTCGTTTATTACGGCCAAACCCCCTGCGCGATGACCGGGGTACACCACCATATCGTCCGCCTCCCCCTGCACCTGAAACCCTATCGCCTTCGCGGCGAGCATCAACTTCTCGTCGTTCGTCATTCCATATCCCTCCCGATCTGCGCCGCCACCATGCACGAAGCCATCCGGCGCGCGGCGGCCTTATCGCCGTTGTGTTTGGTGTAAAGTTCTTCGTAGTAATCGCCATAATTCCTGCTCATGACGTCTAACGGCCCCCACGCAATGTCGATACTCAACGCTGCCTCCATCCGCGCGCAGTGGCGGTCTTCGGTGAGCGGGTTCCACAAACGGCGGGAACCGGTCAGCTTCGCGGTTGAAATGCACTGTCGTTCATGGTCCCACTGAGCATCGTCGTACCCCATCGCCTTTGCGGCGAGTTCCAGCCATCGCCTTTGCGGCGAGTTCCAGCATTTCTCGGTCGGTCATTTTCTTCTACCCCTGCAAATAGTTACTGTGCCGTAGCCGTCGCCATAGCCGTCGTTGTCGCCGTAGCCGTAGCCGTCGCCATAGCCGTGGCCATCGCCGTCGCCGTTGCCGTAGTCGTAGCTGTAGCCGCTGCCGTATCCGCTGCCGTCTCCGTAGCTGTATCC
Organism: Paracoccaceae bacterium; assembly: GCA_009922885.1. Taxonomy (GTDB): domain Bacteria; phylum Pseudomonadota; class Alphaproteobacteria; order Rhodobacterales; family Rhodobacteraceae; genus UBA9554. Next base: position 916 of record RFUP01000539.1, on the reverse strand, counting down.
GCTGCCGTCGCCGTTGCCGTAGGCGTAGCCGTAGCCGTAGCCGTTGCCGTCGCCATAGCCGTAGCCGTAGCCTATAGGTTTAAACATCACAACCCCCAATCATCGGCAACAGGCACACAAAAAATCTCAGCGCCTTCCGGAATATCGACCCCCTGTGGCATCGGCTTTATGGTGACTTTAGTGTTTTTGGGGTTTGCGATGACGCCGTCGAACCCGATAGACTCCCATCGGAACACCCATACAGCACGGGACAGCTTGATACGACCGTCGTTGCGAGTTACGTCACCTGCGAACACCCAGCCACGATCTACGACGATCACAGCCCGCGTGCCAGTGGCTACGGGTTGAACAGAATCAGCGCGGACGTAATCGACGCCATTAATGGTGATAGTGTTGATGTTCGTGTTCATGTTTCTCTCTTCGTTAGTCAGGTAGGTCATTTCTCACGCTCCTTCAGCATCGCGTCGGCCTGTCGATACGACAACTCGGCCACTTCATCCACGCTCACATGATAGAGGTTCAACTGGGATACGAGTCCCTCCATCGCCCGCGCCGCCAGTTCGTTTCGCTGCGCCTCGCGGATCATGGCGTCGAGTTCTTCGTTGCCCGACTGAGGCACGCGAAGGTGAATCGCGGCATATTCTCTCTTGGTGAGTCCACCGCTGCCATATTCGATGTCGCCGTTCGGGTAATAGATGTCCGGCAGCGGGAACGCCGAATTGTCGTTTTCTTTTTTCATTTCTTTTTATCCTTCATCTCGGCGTCGCCAGTAAAATATTTCATCGCTACCTTACGAAATTCCCGATACGGCTCTGCATCCCTCTTCGCCTCGGCTAGCTCGCGCTCAAGCTCCTCGATGCGGGCAGCGGCCTGCCGGGCAGTCAAAACAAACTGCGTATACGCCACGACCTCATCA
>RFUP01000538.1 GCA_009922885.1 Paracoccaceae bacterium | reverse complement strand
GATTTCATCGTGGTGGATGGCAAGGAAGGCGGCACGGGGGCCGCGCCGATGGAATTTGCCAACCACATGGGGATGCCCTTGGTTGAGGGCCTCACCTTCGTGCACAACACGCTGCGCGGCGCGGGCTTGCGCGACCGCGTGAAGATCGGCGCTAGCGGCAAGCTGATCCATGCGTTCGACATCGCGAAGGCGCTGGCCTTGGGCGCGGATTGGGCCAACTCGGCGCGCGGCTTCATGTTCTCGGTGGGTTGCATTCAGGCGCAGGCCTGCCACACCAACCACTGCCCCACGGGCGTGGCCACACAGGACAAGTCGCGCCAGAAGGCGCTCGTGGTGCCCGACAAGGCGGAGCGGGTGTATAATTTCCACAAGAACACCCTGAAAGCCTTGGGCGATATGACCGGGGCTGCGGGCCTGACCCATCCGTCGGGCTTCCTGCCGCACCACCTGCTGATGCGCGAAAACGACCGCGACATGGTGACGGGGCAAGAGATTTATCCCTACATGCCCGAAGGGTTCCTCCTGCGCGAAGACGATGACCGGTTCGGTTATCTCGAACGCTGGCGGCGGGCGCGCGCCGTGGCCTTCGAACCAACCGACGGGGGCGTTTAAGGCCGAAGTGGCGCTGGCTACTCGTCTTTCGGGTGAAGTGCGGCCAGTTCACCCAAGGTGACGGGCTTGAGCGGTGTGCGCAGTCGGGCCAACCCCACGCTGGCGGGTGAAGTGCCATGCACTTCGGCCAGAAGCTCCGTCGTGGTCAGGCCGCAATACCGCCCTTGGCAAGGCCCCATGCCGGGGCGGCCAAAGGCCTTGAGCTGGTTCGGCCCCATCGCACCTGCGCGCGCCCACCCCCGGATCTGCCCCGCCGTCACTTCCTCGCAACGGCAAACGATCGTGGCATCGGCGGGTTTCAGAATGCTGGCGGGCACGGGATAGGCCGCTTCGAGGAACGGACGCACAGACCGTTCAGCACTCAGCGCATGGATATCCATGACGCTTTCCTCTTCGAAGAGCAGACTGTCGATCCGGCCCAGCCGATGCGCGGCTTGCAGGGCCACGAGCCGCCCTGCCGAAGCTGCCGCTTTTGCGCCATTGATCCCCGCCCCGTCTCCGGCCACGAACAGGAAAGGCTGGCTGGTTTCGCCCCAATCGTCCGTCAAAGGCAAGAAGGCGCGTTGACCCGCATGCCAGATGTGTTCAAGGCGCAAGGCGCGGGTGATTTGCGTATTCGGAACAACACCTTGGTGCAGAAAGATCGTTCCAGCTTCGATACGATGGCGTGTGGCGCCTGCGCTAAAGGAAAGAGCCTCGGCCTGATCCTTGCCTTCCACGGCCAGATCCTTTGCGCCCTCATAGCGGCGGATACCGTGGCGGCGGAGTTCGGCCAGAAGCCCCATGCCTTTGAGAAGCGTACGCCAGCCGCGTAGCGCGCGCGGGAGTCTTGGTAGCGCGCGCAGGAGATCCGCGCGTGACTGGGTTTCCACGAGAGCCAAGGGTGGCATCCCCGCCCGCGCCATCTGAACCGCGAGGAGATAGAGGAGCGGCCCTGAACCGGCGAGCACGGCGTTCTCGGGCACCACACCCGAGGCTTTCAGCAGGATCTGGCCCGCACCTGCGGTCATCACACCGGGGAGGGTCCAGCCCGGAATT
>RFUP01000537.1 GCA_009922885.1 Paracoccaceae bacterium | reverse complement strand
GTATCAGGCGCGGGAATTGCAGATGAGCGGGCAGTTGCGCGGCCTTGATGCGGAGACGGCCGTGGAGTTTTGCAGCCGGCGCTATGATGACGAGAAGCGGAAGGTCGTGCTCGAGACGAAGGACGAATACAAGAAGCGGCATGGGCGGTCTCCCGACCTGGCGGACGCGGTGGTGTTTGCGCTGGAGGCGGCGCGGCAACTGGGCCTGACCATCCGCTCCGTCGGCTCGACCTCACGGCGCTACACCGTGGAGAAGGACGAGCAGAAGGCGGCGCATGAGGTTTATCGGGACGTGAACTACTCCGGCGACAACGAGGCGGCGATGCTGGATTTTTACGAAGGCGCGCAGGTGTTGTAACTTTGCACTTGCGCTGGGTGGTATCCGTTGGTATCCGTTTTTGAGTGAAGCGCATCATTGCCCCGAACTTTGTGCCGCCGGGCGGGAATTACCGCTACGTGCAGCCGGAGACGGGCATGGAATTTCTGGGGCAGACGCCGCAGGTGGTGTTCAAGAAGGTGCGCGACCACCGGATTGCGAACAACATCCCGATCCGGCACATGGAGCAGCAGATCGTTGACCAGTTCTGCGAGTCGCAACCGGAACAGTGCGAGGACGTGGATCCGAACACGGGCCAGCCGACGCCGTGGGAGCTGGCGCAGCGGTTCACGCGGGCGATGGTGCGCTGGGCGGCGGACGGATTCCGCGTGGTGCCGGCGGAGAAACTTCAGGAGCGGCGCAACATCTGCGAGGGGTGCCAATACTGGCGGGGCGACGGCAACGAGCCGGGCACGGGCCGGTGCGGCAAGTGCGGCTGCTCGGGCCTGAAGCTGTTCCTGGCGACGGAGCGGTGCCCGGATGGGAAATGGGGGGTGGAGGCGTGAGCCTGACGCTTGACCATCTGTGTCGATTTTGGAGCCGGGTTGAAAAATCCGACGCTTGTTGGCTGTGGACTGGAACCAAGGTCGGAGTCGGTTATGGGGTTTTTCCAGTGAATGGAAAATATCGGATGGCTCACCGTCTTTCGTTTGAGCTTCATCATGGGAAAATTGCGGAAGGCTTAGAGTGTTGCCATAGGTGCGACGTTCCGGCCTGCGTGAACCCCAATCATCTTTTTATCGGAACCCACACGGACAACATGAGGGACTGTGAGATCAAGGGAAGAAATCCTCACAGGAAAGGCGAAAAACATCACAAAGCGAAGCTGACTGACGAAACGGTTCGGCTAATTGCCTCTGAATTGAAAAACAGAACTGCGACGCAGTGGGAAATCGCCAAAAAATTCGGGGTAACTCAGAGCACAGTGAGCCTCATCAAGCTCGGAAAAATTTGGACACACATCGCATGAAGATACACTGTTTTTATCGCAACATTGGGCGCGAAGCCAGCAACCTGCCATTGGTTTATCTTTGGAAAGAACGATGGGAAAAGCAGGGCTGGGAAGCGGTAATTTTGGGAGAAGACGACGCTCGAAAACATCCCCAGTTCACAACGCTTGCAACGGCTTACGACCAGTTGCCTACTGTAAATGGAAAGGGCTACGAAGTGAGCTGCTATCTCCGCTGGCTGGCGATGGAGGTGGTGGGTGGCGGATGGATGTGCGACTACGACGTGATCCCGTATGACTTCAAGCCGAGGCCACCCACGGAGCG
>RFUP01000536.1 GCA_009922885.1 Paracoccaceae bacterium | reverse complement strand
CAAGCCCAGATGGGCCCGGAATCTATTCTTGATATAGGTGGCATCGCGCGAGGGCAGGCTGCGGGGCAACGGCTCTGCCTTCACCTTCAGCACGAAAAGGCGCGGGCCTTTGGCAGGCTCCGCCAACCGTTTGCACAGACCCGCCACCTCGGATTGCTCGCTCAAAACCCCCGTTTCCGGGAAACCAGCGGCAGAAGCCACAGCCGCCAGATCCACACCTCGCCCCGTATGGCTCATCTGCATACCGGTTTCGCCGTAATGGCCATTGTCCAGCACAATGATATCAAGATTACGCACATCCGATATTGCAATGGTGGCAAGCGCACCAAAAGCCATCAGCATCTCGCCATCGCCCGTAATCACCATCACCCGCTTTTCCGGCTGTGCCTGCGCGAGGCCAAAGCCCATCAGTGCGGCCCCCCCCATCGCGCCCCAGAGGTAATAGTTGCGATCCGCGTCGCCTGCGGCATGCACATCATAGGCGGGCGATCCAAGCCCCGTCACCACCAACGCCTTCGGATCAGCGGCTAGCAACTCGGCCACTGCCTCGCGGCGATTCATCCCTGCGCTCACCATTTCTTTTTCCCCAAAAGCCGTTGCCCCAGCAAAACCGCCACCTGCTGATCCCCATGGAAGGCCATGTTCGCCGCCTGCTCCACTGTCGCCACCAGATCTTCCGGCGTTTCCGCACGAAACACCGTGATCCCCACGGCTTCCAGTACGGATTGCGTCGCCCGCCCCATCGGCACCTGCCACGGATTGAACTCGTCCCACTCGCCGCGCATCGTCACCAGCATCAGAAGCGGCATCCGCGCCTGCACAGGCAGCGACAGCATGTTGATGCAATTCCCTACGCCCGAAGACTGCATCAAGAGCACCGAACGCATCCCGCCAAGCCAAGCACCCGAAGCAATCGCCACGCCTTCTTCCTCGGTGGAAAGCACATTCGTCACCACTGCATTATCGCCCGAAAAGCGCTTGATCAGGCTCGCATGGCCCGCATCTGGCACATAGGCCATCAGGCCCACACCCGCCGCTTTCAATGTGTGATAGAGGGCTTCAGGCCAATCCTCTGCTGGCACCGAAGCCGTGCTTGATGTTGCGCTCATCGCTCTTTCCCTTCGCTAGTCCTCTAAGGTATTCGGACGGCAGAGCGCGTTTATTGCAAGCCCAATTGCGACCCGATGCGAATTATTGGGCAAGCGCCTCGGCAACGGCCAAGTTCGCCATCCGCAAAATCGCCTCGCGGCTCTCCGCAACAGCGATGAAGCGCGCGTTGTGGCAGAATTTCGCGCCTTTCACACCCGAAGCCGCTTCCAGCGCGGCATCCGTCAAACCAGCCCAAGCCAGAGGCAAGTCGGCGCGTTGCTCGAACGTGTCTTCCGAAAGCTTGATGCCGTTCAGCGCCCAATCGGTGTCGCGCGGATGGATCACGAACAGCAGGTGATCTGCCCCTGCCGCCGCAATCGCCCCGCGATAGGGCATGCCCATGGGCAATTCGAGAACCCGCCCTGCACCCGCACGCTCAATCGCGCCCCGCACGATCGCGGCGGCGCGATGCTGCGCAGCATAGCCCTGCACTGCCGCCTCTACGAAGGCGCGGGCAATCGGCAAAGCCGCGCGAAAGGCCTGATCGTCTCCTTCTGGCGA
>RFUP01000535.1 GCA_009922885.1 Paracoccaceae bacterium | reverse complement strand
GACCAAGGGCGTTTCCAACCAGAGCCCCGGTTGCACAGGATCGCCCAAGGAGGCCACGGTCCTGCCCAAAGCCCCGCCCGTTAAAGGGGATTTCGCGGCCTCCAAAGCCGCCGCCCTGTCTGCGGCTGTCGTGGTATCGAATTGTGCTGCAGTCCGCGCCCCTGCAGGTGGCGCTTTCACCCCGCCCTGAGGCCGGGCCACGGGGCGCGTGGCCTCCACGGCCATCTCGGGAACACGCACAGGTTCCGGCGCAAAGCCTCTGAACCCGCAGCCCGCCAACATCACACATGAACTCAGAAACAGCAGGTTTTTCATGGCTGAGATTCTAGCCTTTCGTCGTGCATTCAGCAATGCACTTCCCCTTGCCGAACCCGCACTTCCGACTTAGCTTCTCGGCATGACCCAGCCCCTGATCGACCCGTTCCAACGCGCTATTACCTACCTCCGTGTCTCGGTCACGGACCGCTGCGATTTCCGCTGCGTCTATTGCATGTCCGAGAACATGACCTTCTTGCCGAAGAAAGATCTCCTGTCGCTGGAAGAACTCGACCGCCTCTGCTCGTCCTTCGTGCGGCTTGGTGTGCAGAAACTGCGGATCACCGGCGGTGAGCCGCTTGTGCGCAAAGGCATCATGACCTTCTTCGACGCCATGTCCCGCCATCTCGCTTCGGGCGCGTTGAAGGAACTCACCCTCACCACCAACGGCTCGCAACTTGACCGTTTCGCCAAGGATCTGGTCTCGGCGGGCGTCAAACGCGTGAACGTCTCGCTCGATACGCTGGACGACAAGAAATTCGCCGACATCACCCGCTGGGGCCGCCTGCCCCAAGTGTTGAAAGGCATCGACGCCGCCCAAGCGGCAGGGCTTCGGGTGAAGATCAACGCGGTCGCGTTGAAGGGCTTCAACGACAACGAGTTGTTCTCGATCCAGGAGTGGTGCGCCGAGCGCGACATGGACCTGACATGGATCGAAGTCATGCCGATGGGCGACATCGGCAACGAAGACCGTCTGGACCAATACTGGTCGCTGAAAGACCTCCGCGCCTCACTGGCCGAACGCTTCACCCTTACCGATCTGGCCGAACGCTCCGGCGGCCCGGCGCGCTATGTGCGGGTCGAGGAAACGGGCCAGAAAATCGGCTTCATCACGCCGCTCTCGCATAACTTCTGCGAAAGCTGCAACCGTGTGCGGATTACCTGCACCGGCGAGATTTTCACCTGCCTCGGGCAGGAAGGCCATTCTGACCTCCGCGCCCCGCTCCGCAGCTCGCAGGACGAGATGGTTCTGGAAGACGCCATTCGCGCTGCGATCGGTTTGAAGCCCAAGGGCCATGATTTCGACTACTCACGCCAAGACGTGGCTGGCCGCGTCAGCCGCCACATGAGCCACACAGGCGGTTAAGGCAGAGGGGGGCTCTGCCCCCCGCCTTCGGCTCCCCCCGGGATATTTTTACCAATATGAAACACAGCGGGCGCTCTGGTTAAGAGCGAAGCGTCATGACGCATGCCATACGCTTGCCATACGCAATCCATACGCTTCGGAAATCGGGGTTCGTGCGAAAATTTACCAATGAAAACAGGGGCCGGCTTGGGCCGACCCCCTGCTCATTTGCGGCTCAGGTATGGCTCACGCCAAAGGCATCCGCCGCTCCACAATCTCCGACCACCACGAGCA
>RFUP01000534.1 GCA_009922885.1 Paracoccaceae bacterium | reverse complement strand
CGGCCCCGGCGCTGACCTTCGATGGCCGGACGCAAAGCTTTGCCGAGCTGCACGCCGCCAGTTCCCGTTCGGCCAACTTGCTGGCCGCCAAGGGGGTGAGCGTAGGAGACCGCGTGGTGATCCTGTCGAAGAACCGGTCGGAATATTTCGAACTGATCTATGCCGCGAACAAGATCGGAGCGACGCTGGTCTGCCTGAACTGGCGGCTGTCCCAACGTGAGATCGGCGAGATTCTGGACGATGCAGACCCGGCGCTGGTGCTGATTGACGAGATAGGCGCGGGGCTTTTGCCCGACGGGTTCGACCAGTGCGACGTGCTGCAATTCGGCCCTGAGCATGACGCGCAGCGTGCGGCCCAGCCGGATAGCGATCCCGGATATGATGGCGCCCCGGAGGACGTTGCGCTGATCCTCTATACCTCGGGCACCACCGGGTTGCCCAAGGGCGTGATGCTGACCAACGAGAGCATGTCCTATACCCGGAACCTTGCCCAAGCCTGGGGCATGAGCGAGGAGAGCGTCAACCTGGTCGCCATGCCGCTTTTCCACATCGGCGGCTGCGGCTATGGCAGCAGCACCATGCTGGCGGGAGGTCATACCATCCTGATGGCGGATGTGGACATCCCGACGATCATCGACCTGATCCCGCGCTACAAGGTGACCCATACCTTCATGGTGCCCGCCGTGGTGCAGGCCCTGCTGAACGCGCCCGAGGTGGCGCAGGCGGATATGTCCAGCCTGGAACTGCTGATGTACGGCGCCTCGCCCATGGGCGAAGTGTTGTTGCGCCGCGCCATCGAGACACTTGGCTGCAACTTCATGCATGCCTATGGCATGACTGAAAGCGCCGGCACAGTTGTTTGCCTGGCCCCGGAATTCCACGACCCCGACGGGCCGCATAGCCGCCTGCTGAAATCCTGCGGCAGCGCCCTGCCGTGGGTTGAACTGCGCGTTGTCGACCCTGCGAGCGGGGCGGATCAGCCCGCTGGAGAGGTGGGCGAGCTGTGGCTGCGGACCCGGATGCTGATGAAGGGGTATTGGCAGAACCAGCAGGCCACGGCGCAGGCGATTGTCGAAGGCGGCTGGTTCCGTTCGGGTGATGCGGCCTACCTCGATGACGAGGGGCATGTCTTCCTGTTCGACCGCTACAAGGACATGATCATCTCAGGCGGCGAAAACATCTATCCCGCCGAGATCGAGAACGTGCTCAACGGCCATCCCGCAGTAGCGCAGGTGGGCGTGATTGGCGTGCCGCATGAACGCTGGGGCGAAACCCCACTGGCGGTGGTGGTGTTGAAGGACGGCCAGACCGCCACCGAGGCTGATCTGATCGCCTATGCCCGCGCCGATCTGGCGCATTACAAGTGCCCCACCCGGGTCGTCTTTGCCGAAAGCTTGCCGCGCAACGCTTCCGGAAAGCTGCTCAAGCCCGAGATGCGGCGCATCTACGGGGGTGGAAGATGACGACCGCGCTGGCCCTTCTGCGCCGCTGGGTGGTCGGCTATTTCAACGGCCATGACAAGGCCGTGGCACGCGCTATCTGCGCCCCTGATTACGCTTTGTCGATCGGCGATATCGAATTCGCGGGCCGGGATGATGTGTGGCTACTGCGCGCGGGCGCTTCGGCTGCTGGACAGCAAGGAAGTCGTCTACAAGCAGATTGACGTCTCGATGAATTCA
>RFUP01000533.1 GCA_009922885.1 Paracoccaceae bacterium | reverse complement strand
GGATGATGCGCGCGCATGATTTTGGGGGTGGGTACCGATCTTGCGAATATCGATCGCATTGCCGCCACTTTGGCCCGCTTTGGCGACCGGTTTCGCAACCGCGTGTTCACCCCCACCGAACAGCGCAAGGCCGAGCGGCGCAAAGATGTGGCCGGCACCTATGCCAAGCGTTGGGCCGCGAAAGAGGCCTGCTCTAAGGCGCTGGGCACGGGGCTGCGCATGGGCATTTCTTGGAAAGATATGGCCGTATCAAACTTGCCCACCGGCCAGCCCGTGATGGAGCTAAGCGGTTGGGCCAAAGAGCGGCTGGATGCCATCACCCCACCGGGCCACAGCGCGGTGGTGCATGTCACCCTTACCGATGACCACCCTTGGGCGCAGGCCTTTGTTGTGATCGAGGCGCGCCCCTTACCTTGACACCTTACCCCGTGGGCCGCATGTAGCGGCAAGCATGAAAAACAGGAGCCCGTTATGGCATCAGATGACAAAAAGCGCGGCGGTATCGTCGAGACCATAAAAACAGTGGTCTATGCGCTGCTGATTGCCGGCGTGTTTCGCACGCTGTTTTTCCAGCCCTTTTGGATCCCGTCGGGCAGCATGAAAGACACGCTGCTGATTGGTGATTTCCTATTCGTCAATAAAATGGCCTATGGGTATTCCTACGCCTCGTGCCCCTCGGTGCGCATCCCTGCCATTGGTATCAACATCGACGCCAAAGACATTTGCGGCTTTTTCGATGGTGAAAATACCCGCTTGTTGGCAGGCCAACCGCAGCAAGGCGATGTGGTGGTGTTTCGCCATCCTGTCAGCGGGGCTGATTACATCAAACGCCTGATCGGCCTGCCCGGCGATACGGTGCAGGTGCTGGGCGGTGTGTTGCATATCAATGGTGCGCCCGTGGCCCTGCGTGATGGTGGGCAGTTCGAAGAAGAATTCGGCCCGCAAGGCCCCTACCGCCACCGCCCGCGCTGCGAAAATGGGCCAGTGGGCAACGGCGGCATCTGCGCCAAATCGCGCCAGATTGAAACCCTGCCCAATGGCACCGAACATGCCATTTTGAACATCACCACCCAAGGTTCGGATAACACGCCGGTTTATACGGTGCCTGCGGGGCATTATTTCTTCATGGGTGATAATCGCGACAATTCCACCGATAGCCGCGTGCCGCAGGCCGCCGGCGGTGTGGGGTTTGTGCCCTTTGAAAACCTGATCGGCCGCGCCGACCGCGTGCTGCTGTCGTCTGGGGGTAGCTCTATGCTGGCCTTCTGGACATGGCGCGCGGACCGTTTCTTTAAGGCAATCGAGTGAAGCTATCGGCAGAATTGCAGGCGCTTGAGGCGCGCATTGGGCACCGGTTTTCCCGGCCCGAGCTGCTGAGCAGGGCGGTAACCCATTCCTCGATGTCCTCGCCCACGCGCAAAGATAACCAGCGCCTAGAATTTCTGGGCGATCGCGTGCTGGGGCTGGTGATGGCCGAGGCGCTGTTGGCCCATGATAAACAGGCCACCGAGGGGCAATTGGCCCCCCGATATAACGCCTTGGTGCGCAAGGAAACCTGCGCCGATGTTGCGCGCCAGCTGGGCCTTGGGGATGCGCTGAAACTGGGGCGTTCGGAAATGCTGTCGGGGGGGCGGCGCAAGCAGGCGCTGCTGGGCGATGCGATGGAGGCGGTGATTGCCG
>RFUP01000532.1 GCA_009922885.1 Paracoccaceae bacterium | reverse complement strand
CGCATGGGTTAGAGCGTCATGCCCCCGTCGATAGCCACGCATTGGCCTGTCATATAGGCGCTTTCGTCCGAGGCGAGGTAGACCACCAGATCGGCGATTTCCTTGGCTTCGCCCAAACGGCCCATCGGTTGGCGGGCGACGAAGGCTTTCATGGCGGCCTCATAATCGCCCGTGGCGTGGAGGCGTTGGTGGAGCGAAGGGCTATCTACCGTGCCGGGGGCGATGGCGTTGCAGCGGATGCCTTTGGTGATCATGTCGGCGGCGACCTGTTTCGTCAGGCCGATAAGCGCGGCTTTCGAGGTGCCGTAGATGAAGCGGTTCGGAAGGCCCATCATCGAGGAGCAGACCGAGGCGATGTTCACGATGGCGCCGTGCCCGCGCTCGATCATGCCGGGCAGCACGGCCTGGATCGCGTGGAAATGCGGGCGGACGTTGAGGTTCATGGCGAGGTCGAATTCGGCGTCGGTGGCGTCGAGAATGGTGCCTGCGTGAACGATGCCGGAGCAGTTTACCAAGATGTCCGGTTGCGCGGTGGTGACGGCTTTGGTGAGGGCGTCTTTGTCCATCGCGTTCAGCGCGAAAGCTTCTGCGACATCGAGCCCGTCGAGGAGTTCGCCTTTAAGATCGGTGGCGATGACATGGGCGCCTGCGCGGGCCATGGCTTCTGCGGAGGCGCGGCCGATACCTTGACCTGCGGCGGTGATGAATGCGCGTTTTCCTGCGAGACGCATGGGGTTAGTCCTTCAAGTGTTGAGAGAGATAATCGAGAAGTTCGGGCACCATTTTCTCGGCGGCACCGTTGTCGCGGGCTTCCGTGAGGGTGGCGTGGGTTCCGGTGGACATCCGGCTTTGCGCGCCGAGGGCGGAGGCCATTTCGCGGTAATAGCCCACGTCTTTGGCGGCATTCGCGATGGAGAAGGCGAGGTCCATTTGCCCATCAACGGCGTAGTTGCGGATGAAGTCCATCATGCCGGAGCGGAGCGGGCCTGCGGCCATCACGGAGTAGAGTTTCTGCCGCTCGACCCCTGCGGCATCGGCCATTGCGAAGGCTTCGGACATGGCGGCGGCGGTGGTCATGCCGTAGAAATTATTGATCAGTTTGATCGTGTGGCCTGCGCCGAGTGCGCCCAAGTGGAACACGTTTTCACCAAGGTCAGTGAGGACGGGGTGCACGCGCTGATAGGCGGCATCAGAGCCTGCGGCCATGATGTTGAGCTTGCCGTCATAGGCGTGGGACGGGGTGCGACCCAAGGGGGCGTCCATGTAGATGGCGGAGTTGGCGGCGAGGGCTGCGCCGATTTTCCGGGTGGAGGCGGGCAGAGAGGTGCCGAAGTCGATCACGATCTGATCGGGTTTCGCGCCTTCGATGAAGCCATCCGGCCCGTAAGCGCGGGCTTCGACATGGGCGGAGGTGCCCATGCAGAGCATGACGATATCCGTGGAAGCGGCGAGTTCTTTGGCTGTGCCTGCTTCTTTTGCGCCACGCCCGAGGGCTTCGTCGAGGCCCGAGCGGTCACGGTTGCCTAGGATGGTGAGGGGATAGCCCAGATCCAGAAGGCGGGAGACCATGGCGCGGCCCATGAGGCCAAGGCCGATAGCAGTTCCAGGTAACCCTCCCTTGCCCAACATTGCAGCGCCGGCAGTTGAAAGGGCGGCGGGAGCAAGGGCGCCTAAAGCACC
>RFUP01000531.1 GCA_009922885.1 Paracoccaceae bacterium | reverse complement strand
CGACGCTTTGGGAGCATTCCTTGGGTCGGGGCAGATCGCTTTGCGGGGCGGGGCGGATCACGGCGGACGAGTATCGCGGAACGGCGTTCGACCGCCACGTTCTTAACCTGCGGTTTGGCTATAAGGTGGCCACGGAGCGTGGGTTCTGGGGGATCGAGGCCAGTGCGGATCGGCATTGGCTGGCGCATCAGGGTGCAGAGACGGGGCTTGGCTGGCGGCTATACGGAGCGCAAGGGCTGGCCCCGCGTTGGCGGCTTTCGGGCGAGGTGCGAGGGGGCCAGCGGTGGTATGATAGTAATACGGGTGGTGACAGGGACATGGCGGCGTTGCGGATGCGGCTCGATCATGCGCTTGGCCGTGGCTTCACAGTTTGGGGTGAACTGGAGCTGGGGCGCGAAGAGGTGAAGGCGCAACCGATCACCGGGTTCGACCGCCGCCGCGTGGCCTTGGGATTGGATGGCACGCTCGGGAATGGTTTGGGGTTCGCGGTGAGTGCGGCGCAGGCTTTGGATGGGTATCACGCGCTTTATCCGGGGCTGGCGACGGCTCGGGAAGATCGGCGGAGCGAGGTTTCCCTTTCGCTCTGGCACGGGAAGCTGCAGGTGAGGGGGTTCATGCCACGCGTCAGCGTGAGCAAAGTGGTGAACCGTTCCAATGCGGCGCTGCACCGGTTTGACAAGGTTGAAACCTCGATGACGCTGGTGAAACGCTTCTAGCGCTTCGGAATGACGCCAATCATGTCGAGGGCACGTTCGAGTTCGGATCGGGCACCGGGGCTGCCGGATTTGAGGCTGTCGAACTGGCGGCGCAGCTCGGCCTTTTCTTCGCCTTTGCAATCGTTCCATGGGCGGCCTTGAAGGGCCATGTGCAGCACATAGTAGCCGATGAAATGCGGACGCACGCCGGAGGCGATGAGGCGCGCGTAGGCCTCATGCGCGCCCAAGGCGTGCAGGGTTTCGGCGGAATGGATGCCCGCGCGTGTGCAGTCCCGCTCGAAAGCGGGGCCAAGGTTGCGGATACTGGAAACGGGCGTGCTCATGGGCGCAGGTTATCGCCGCACCTAAGGCACGGGAAGGCTCAGATTGCGGCCCAGTCCTTGAAAACCGGCTGCTTGGGCGTGTCGGTTTGCTGGCCCTGCTGTTGCTGGGAAGGCTGCTGGGGTTGGTTCGGCGTGTTAGCCATGGCTCGTGTCCTCTGATGCACCGCTCTTCGGGGCGGTCCGTTCCGTGAGTCTCACACGAAAGTGCGGCGCAGATAAGGCGGCGCGTGGGACTAATCAAGCCGGATTTTGGGGGATGCGAGGGCCGCCTGAGCGGCCCTTTGCCGATCGGTGTTTTTACGCCGGAATGGCGGCGGTGACGATGATCTCGACCTTGTATTTCGGTGCGGCGAGTTTGGCTTCGCCAGTGGCACGGGCCGGGGTGTGCCCCTGTGGCACCCACTGATCCCAGACCGCGTTCATCTCGGCGAAATCGGCCATATCGGCGAGCCAGATGATGGTCTGGAGGATGTTCTCTTTCGAGGTGCCTGCCTTGGCGAGGATTTCGTCCACCTGACGGAGGCAATCCTTGGTTTGCTCGGCCACGGTGGCACCTTCACCGACCTGGCCTGCGAGATAGACGGTTTGGCCGTGGATCACGGCTTCGCTCATGCGGGCACCAACGCCGATACGCTTGATCA
>RFUP01000054.1 GCA_009922885.1 Paracoccaceae bacterium | reverse complement strand
GTCTTAAGTGCCGCTATTACGCCCTCCCCCGGAGGTGTGCTGCGCTTCGGCCCGCCGTTTTGGCGCGCCTCGTTAAACAAGGCCTTCCGCTCCGCGCGATCAAGTGCCGCCACATACATCACGGGGCCGGATTTGGCGCGGAACCGATCCGCTTCACCGGGTGGCGGGCCAAAGCGCCAGACTGCGCCACCGATGGCCATAAGGATCGCAAGGTTTAGCGCCAGCGAAACCACCAGCGCCGCCTTCATCCAACGGTTCGTTTTACCTGTCGTGGTCTCGGTCATCTCACATTTCCTCCAGCGCAAGCGCCATATCGAATGACAAATAGGGCGAAAGCTCGTCGCTGGCGACCGATGCGCCCCAGATCACGTCCGTCACAGCAGCCGGCGGAGAGATCCCGAGCCAAAGGCCCGTCACCCCTGCCATGGCCAATCCGGCCACAGCGGGCGCGCCGCCAATCGTCGCCCAAAGCTCCGACCAGAAGCCGCCCCGTTTCACGACGGCGCGGCGCTGCGGCTGTACCGCCAAGGCCTCTGCCGTAAGCCGCGCCATGAACTCCGGCGACGGTTCCGGTACAGCCTGCCGCGCCTCTGCAAAGAGGGCGTCCAGCTCGATGTCGTGCAGTTCCAGATCAGCTTTCGACATATCCCAACTCCTCACGCCGCCCGGCCAAGGCCTGTGCCAGCGCTCTCTTGCCGCGGGCGGTCAGGCTTTCCACCGCCTCCACGCTCATGTCCATAATCTCGGCGATCTCGGGATTGGCCATCCCTTCGATATGCCGCAAAACCACTGCCTGCCGCTGCCTGTCCGGCAAAGCCGCAAGCGCCGTTTCCAAGGCCGAGAACCGCGCCTGCATCTGCAAGCGGTCTTCGGCACCCGGGGCATCGTCTTCAGGCTCCGCCACAGCGTCAAGTGCCACCGACGCCCGCCCGCGCTTGCCCCTGATCCTGTCGATGCAGAGGTTTCCGGTCACGCGGTATAGCCAAGTCGAGACCTTGGCCTCTCCCGCCCGCCAATCGGGGGCCTGCTTCCAGAGCCGCAGCATAGCCTCTTGCGCAACGTCTTCCGCCTCGCTCCGATCCTGCAAGAGACGGTAGGCGTGCGAAAACACCCTCGGACCGAACCGCGCCGTCAAAGCACGCGCCGCCCGCGCATCGCCTGCCGCATAGGCCGCGATGAGGGCTTCGTCACTCTCTGCAGTTGCTGCGTCAAAGGCCACGTTCATGCACCCTGCGCTACCCCGTCTGTCGCGTTCCGGCAAGCCGGACCAAGCATTTGCCCGGTCCGGCTTTTATCAAAGCTTATTCCATCCAGCGCTTCTTGCCGTGGCCTTCGCCATGGCCCTTACCATGCTCCTCACCGTGGCGATTGCCCATACGCTCCCGCATCTTCTCCATCTCCTGCTGGCTCACGGCACCATCATTGTCAGCATCGAGCCGCTCGAACATCCGCGCCATCCGGTCTTCCGGAGGAGCCATTTCATCGGCCGCGAGGAAGCCATCCTTGTTAGCGTCACGGCGCTCCAACATTTTCGCCGCACGATCCTTCGAGGCTTCTTCCGCGCGCTTCACATGGGCTGCGGCCAGTTCATCCGCAGAAAGCTTCCCGTCCTTGTCCAGATCGATTTCGGCAAAACGCGCTGCCTGAAACGCGGCGATTTCGTCCTTGGTGATCTTGCCATCCTTGTCAGCATCCATGGCGACGAAATCGAAAGGGAAGCCTTTGCCGCGGGGGCCATCGCCCATGCGCTGATCTGCATGGGCCGCAACGGCCAGCGAAAGAGAAACCGAGCCTGCCAAAACGATTGCGATGATACGTTGCATGTTACTTGTCCTTTCAGTCGGCGGGCCATTTCCCTGCCGTTCTGAAATCTCTTACGCAGCACACTGAAATTTCCGTCGCGGCGCTCACGGAACCGTTACCGCAAACGCGACATGGGGACGCAAGGACAACCCGCGCACTTTCAATCCGGAGCCGGATAGATCACCACATCGTTCTGGAGCGAGCGAGGAAACCACATGAGCAACGCCGAGAACACATCTTCACCTGAACGGGAGCTTTGGCCGGCCTTGATTAACGGTTGGCGTCGCAAATGCCCGTCCTGCGGCTCTGGCCCTTTGCTCAGCGGCTATCTCACGGTGCGCCCCACCTGCCCCGTGTGCCGCGAGGAATTGCACCACCACCGCGCGGATGATGGCCCCGCCTATCTGACGATCCTGATCGTCGGCCATTTGATGGCACCGTTGCTCCTGATCGTCTTCGAGAAATTCCGTCCCGAACCTTTGGTGCTTTTCACCATCTTCGCGGTTGGCACCGTCGCGCTCTCGCTTTACCTTCTGCCCAGGCTCAAAGGCGCGATGATCGCGTTTCAATGGGCACGACAAATGCACGGGTTCTCGCTCCAGCGCTGATCCCGTCGGAAAAGACAGGGCGAGGCATGACCGAAGACAAAAGCGCTATCCGCAATGCGGCCACAGTGATCGTATTGCGCGACAGGCTGACACAGCCGAAGGTGCTGATGGGGCAAAGGGGGGCGGGTGCGGCCTTCATGCCCAACAAATTCGTGTTTCCGGGCGGAGCGGTCGATAAAGCCGATAGCGCCGTGCCGCTCGCCAATCCTCTGCCCGAAGTCTGCGCCAACCGCTTGGCTGAAGATGCAGAACCTGGCCTTGCCCATCCTCTGGCCGTCGCCGCCGTGCGAGAATTATGGGAGGAAACCGGGCTGATCCTTGGTCAGAAGGGCGTATGGGAAACAGACCCCGCCGAAGATTGGGCGAGCTTCGCGGCCACAGGTCACCTGCCAACGGCAGAGGCCCTGCAATTCGTTTTCCGCGCGATCACGCCGCCGGGCCGCCCGCGCCGCTTTGACGCCCGCTTCTTCCTTGTTGATGCCGATGCCATTGCCTCGGATCTCGACGATTTCTCCGCCGCTTGCGACGAGCTATCCCACCTCCAATGGATCCCGCTCCCCGAAGTGCGCTCCTTCGATCTGCCCTTCATCACCGAAGTCGTTCTGGCCGAAGTGGCCGCGCGCGCGCATGATCTTGCGCCGCCCTCGTCGGTTCCTTTCTTCCACAATGGCGTCGAAGAAAGCCTGTTCCTGAGACTCAGAGGTATAGGACCAATGACAGGACGGACGCACTAAGCAGTCCGATCCCGATCCACTCGCGGCCACTGATCGTCTCTCGGAAAAACAGCACCGAGGCTAGGAGCGAAAACATCAACTCGACCTGCCCCACGGCCTTCACCAGAGCCGCGTTTTGCAACGTGAAGGCCGTGAACCAGCACATTGAGCCGAACATCGAGGTAAGGCCGATCCATCCGGCTGTCCGCCATGCCCGAAGCACTTTCCCGATCTGCGCGCGGTCCCACCACAAGAGCCAGAGCGCCATGCCCAAGGCCTGTGTCGTTACCACGGCCGCGAGTGTTACAAGTGCGCGTTCGAAGGGGAAATCCGACGCCACTTCCAGCGAAGCCCCGCGATAGGTCACCGAGGAGATCGCGAAGATCGCCCCTGAAGCAAGTCCAAGCCCTGCCGCGCGGTTCCAAAGCCGCTTGAGCCAATTCCCCTGCATTCCGGGCATATCGGTCAGCGCCAGCACGCCGCCAAGCCCGATCAGGATCGCCACCAGCCCGAAAGTCGAGACCCCTTCACCAAGGATCGCCAATCCGAAGACCACGGTCATGAGCACCTCGGTCTTCATTAAGGTCACGCCCACGGCGAAGTTCCGCATCTTGAAAACAGCCACCACACAGATCGTCGCCACGACTTGCGCCAAGGCACCAGCGAAAACATTCGGCCAAAACTTGCTTCCGATTTCCGGCATCGGTTCTCCACGGAAGTGCAAAAGCCCCCAGAGCGCCAGCAGGATCAACGGTGCCGAATAGATGAAGCGGGAGAATGTTGCGCCAGTCACCGTCAGTGCCGCTGCACTCAGGTGTTTTTGCAACATGAAGCGCACTGTCTGGAAGGCAGCGGCGGCGAAGGTGACGATAACCCAGAGTTCCATGCCGCTTGTCTGACCTGAATTCAGCGCTTCCGCCAGAGGGGATGCGGCACCGGGTCTTTCGCTACGAAGAAATACCGCCGGAACACCTCGGCGTAGCTGCTGTAGCGATACGCACCGTTCTTCCGCAAGTATTCCCCCTGCCGCGCCGCATAAAGCGCAGGCAATCGGTACCACGGCACCCCCGGATGCGTATGGTGCACGGCGTGGAAATTGTTGTTGAGGAACAAAAGCGCCAAGAGCCCCCGATCCTCCACGATCACCGTGCGCTCGCAAGCGCGCTCCTTGGCGCGGTGCTCAAGGAAGGTGCGGATTTTCAGGATCGACCATCCCGCATAGGTCGCCAAGGCGAAAGCCCAGATCGGCATCGTGCCGAAGGCTGCCAGCCACCAGATCACCACTGCCAGTGCCGGAATGTGCAAAAGCCATTCCCGCCGGATCGCGTGATCGCCTTTCGCAATCGCGCGCATGTCGCCCAGAATGAACGCCCACAGCCCGATAGCGGGCCCCACCAGCATCCGGCCAAATAGCGAATTATTGAAGCGCAGAACCCGCTGCCAGCCCGGCGAAAGCTGCTCCCACACGGCGGGGTCCATGAAGTTCGCCTCCGGATCATCATAGGGATCGGTGAGGCGCTCATCGTGGTGATGCTGCAAATGCGTGTCGCGGAAGCGGCCGTAGGGCACACAGATTGTTAACGCGGGCGAGACTAGAACCTCGTTCAAACGCGCCCAACGTGTGGGGTGCCCGTGTAAGGCTTCATGGCAAAGCGAGGAATGCAGCGTAGCCGAGAGAGTAACCAAAGGAATTGCGAGCCAAAGCGGAAGGTTCCCCGCCGTCGCGATACCCCAAGTAGCGTAAGTCAGTACCAGAAGCGCCCAAGTCGGCCATTCGAATTTCGGGCAGGCACGCAAGTCTGACGGATCGCTCATTTTGGTCTCTTGGCTGTTCACGCATTCGTTACCGCGCGGCGCGTGATGCTACAAGGCGAGAGTGGTTAACAAATCCTCCAATTGGTGATATTTGTCACCATATGTTGAAGCCCACCGATAAACGCCTCCGCGCCCAGACCTTCCGCATCCGCCTTTCCGAGGCGATGGCCCAGCGCGGCATGTCTCAATCAGATTTGGCGCGGGCGATCGAAGTGGATCGTTCAACTGTCTCGCAACTGCTTTCCGGGAGCGGCGCGCGCCTGCCAAACGCCCAAGTGGCCGCGGAATGCGCCGCCGCTCTAGGCCTCTCGGCAGATTGGCTCTTGGGGCTTTCAGATCGCCCCGAAACCGCCGCCGACCTTCTGGCAACCTCTCTTGCCATGACCGCTGCCGAACGTGCCTTGATCGACGAGCAGGTGTTTGCATGGCACCGCGAAGCCCAAGGCACGAAAATCCGCCACGTTCCGGCCACTCTCCCCGATATGCTGAAAACACCCGAAATGCTGGATTGGGAATACGCGCCACACCTTGCTCGCACCGGCGCTGAGGTCAGGGCCTTGGCGAGTGAGCGGCTGGAGTGGCTCCGAGGGGCGCATTCCGATTACGAAATGGCGATGCCACTGCATGAGTTGGCCGCCCTATCCCGCTCCGAAGGCTATTATGCGGGCCTACCTCCCGAGATCGCCCGCGCGCAGTTAGCACGATTTACCGAACTTCATGCCCAGCTCTACCCGCGCCTCCGGCTCTACCTTTTCGACGCCCGCCGCACGTTTTCAGCCCCGCTTACCATCTTCGGCACCAAACTCGCAGCAGTTTACATGGGCTCAAGTTATCTCGCCTTCCGCGACACCGCCCGTGTGCAAGCCTTCAGTCGCCACTTCGACGGGCTCGTGCGCGAAGCCGCAATTTCAGCGCGGGATTTTCCCGCCCATATTGTCAGCCTTCAAACCGATTGAAGCCGCCGCGCTTCCTCGCCTGCGAACTGGATCAGATCGGCCACGAAGGGCTTTTTCAAATCATCCGTGCGCACGGCTGCATAAAGGCGGCGCGTGATCGGATCGGCCGTGAGGGGCCGCGTGACATAATCCGACGAATACTTCACCTCGCGCACCACCCAATCCGGCAGAACCGAAATCCCGCGGTTCGAGGCGACCAGAAGCAGGATCACTGCCGTCAATTCCACCTGCCGGATTGCCGCCGGTTCGACCTTCGCAGGCGTCAAAAGCTGATTGAAAATGTCCAGCCGAGCCCGCTCCACCGGATAGGTGATGAGTGTTTGCCCCCGGAAATCTTCCGCCTCAATAAAGGCTTTCGCCGACAGAGGGTGCTGGGATGAGGCCACAAAAACGGGGCGATAATCAAAAAGCGGAACGAAAGTCACACCCGGCAAATCCTCAGGATCGGACGAAACGACAAGATCGACCTCTTCCTTCAAGAGCGCGGGAAGTGCGTCGAACGCGAGGCCGGGGCGAATGTCCACGTCCACCTCACCCCATCCTTTGCGGAACCGCTCCAACACCGGAAACAACCACTCGAAACACGCATGGCACTCAATCGCGATATGCATCCGGCCCACATGGCCTTTGCGGATACCGCTGAATTCTTCCTGCAAAAGATCGATCTCGGGCAAAATCCGCTCCGCCGCGCGCAGAAGCCGCAGCCCCGCCGCCGACAATTTCAAAGGTTTCGAGCGGCGCACGAACAATTCAACCCCGGCCTGATCCTCGATCCCTTTGATCTGATGGCTCAGGGCGGATTGCGTAATGTTAAGAATATCAGCCGCCCGCGCGAGTCCGCCTGCCTCGTGGATCGCTTTTATCGTCCGCAGGTGCCTAAATTCGATATGCATACTCGCCTCATGTTGATCTTCAATTTTATGAGGTTGTTTCACATTTCTGCACCTGCAACAAGAGGACAACTCAAGTTGAAGGATGCATCCCATGCACACCCCCGCCGTTTCGTTCGAATTCTTCCCGCCGCAAAACCTCGAAGCCTCGTTCCGGCTCTGGGATACGGTGCAGATCCTCGCGCCCCTCGCCCCCCGTTTCGTCTCTGTGACCTATGGCGCAGGCGGCACGACGCGTGAATTGACCCGCGATGCCGTGGCCACACTGCACCGAAACTCCGGCCTGAAGGTCGCCGCGCACTTGACTTGTGTGAACGCCACCCGCGCCGAAACGCTTGAAATCGCGGAAGGTTTCGCCACAGCTGGCGTGACCGATATCGTCGCCCTGCGGGGTGATCCGCCGAAAGGCTCGGGGGCCTTCCAAGCCCATACCGAGGGTTTCGCTTCGTCCATCGAACTGATCGAAGCGCTGAAAGCTACGGGCCGTTTCACGATCCGTGTGGGTGCCTACCCCGAAAAGCACCCGGAATCAGCCACCCAGCAAGCCGATATCGACTGGCTGAAGCGCAAGATCGACGCCGGCGCCGATGAGGCCCTCACCCAATTCTTCTTCGAGGCCGAAACCTTCCTGCGCTTCCGTGATGCCTGCGAGAAAGCCGGGATCGATGGCGCGCGCGTCACCCCCGGCATTCTGCCGATCGAGAACTGGAAGGGCGTTTCCCGCTTTGCAGAGCGTTGCGGCACTTCCGTTCCGGCATGGCTCACTGACGCTTTCGAGAAGGCCGAGCGCGACAACCGCCAAGATCTGCTCGCCACCGCACTCTGCACCGAGCTTTGCTCTGACCTGATCGCAGAAGGCGTGCAAAACCTGCACTTCTATACGCTGAACCGCCCGGAACTCACCCGCGACGTTTGCCACGCCCTAGGTGTGACGCCCCGAACGAAACTTCAGAACGTCGCGTAACACTTGGCATTCCCTGCGCCGCACGGTCTCTTCCCCATGAACAGGGAGGAGACCATGCCGCGTTACGCCGAAACCCCCGCCGAGCTGCCCACAATCGCCGATACCTTGTCGGTTTCGGGGCTGGAATTCATGCAAAAGATCTTGGCTGGTGAGTTCTCCGGCCCACCCATCGGCAAAACCCTGAATTATTCCCTGAGCCGAATCGAAGAAGGCCTCGCCGAGTTTCGTGGCACCCCCACATTCGCCTTCACCAACCCGATGGGCACCTTGCATGGCGGCTGGTATGGAACGCTCCTCGACAGCGCCATGGCCTGCGCCGTGATGACCCGCGTGCCCAAAGGCTCCGTCTACACCACGCTGGAATACAAGATTAACATCCTGCGCTCGATCCCGCTCGGCACCGAGATTTCCTGCGTCGGCACCTGCCAACATGCAGGGCGCTCCACGGGCATCGCGGCCGGGGAAATCCGGGGTGTCGAAGACGGGCGGCTTTATGCAACGGGTTCAACCACTTGCATCATCATGCCGATGGCCACGAAAGCTTAAAACGACCGCCGCGTGCGCCATACCTGCCACAGCCGTCGGCGGGGGCGCGCGTTTCGGAGCGCCACCGCTTCGTGGATCTTCTCAGAGCTGTCTTGGCCGATGCGTCTCGGGCTTCTGAGCAGGAAAAGTTTGCCCGTGCCGCCCCACGTGCCAACAGAAGGTGCATGGAAATCCACAGGATACCGTGCTCGCCACTCCGGCGGCAGCGACAAGCCACAACTCTCCAGCTTTTCCATCATCCACACGAAGGTGAGGTTCGAAAGCTTCCGCGCAGGCTGAAAGCCCCCTAACTGGCCGCCGATATCGCCATGGGTTCCCGGAAACCACAACTGTTCAACACTGGCTTTGGTTTCTTCATTTGTGCGCCACAGCACCGGCTCAAAAGCCATGCGAGTTTCATCGGCCGCCAAGGCTTGAAACCCGCATCGGATTGACGGCCCAATCGCATGATCATGGAACGCATGCACTTCTGCCATCCATCGCCAGAGCAGAGGGACTCGAAACCCCAGAGCCTTGACCGTGTCCCAAACGAAAATCCCGTCGATCTCCACGCGCTCATGGCAATAGGCCTTCGCGAAAGCCTCCTGCACCTCACCTTCTTCGCCTGCCTGATAGTGGCGATAGGCGGTTTGGATATTCCTTTCGGTGGCTTCCTCGGCGCGCAAGAGGCCCACACGATCGATCACTCCTGCAAGGCTTCTGACCGCGAACGCGCCCCGCGAGTAACCCACCAGATACACCTGATCCCCGGGGTGATAGCGGCTCGCCAGCCAGCCATAGGCGCGGCGGATCTGGCGGTTGATCCCGCGCCCCAGCATCACATCTCGCGTCGCGCGCCAATCCTGCCATTGCAGGCCCGCTTCGTAATAGATTGCAACGCCGGGCACTTCTGAGAGAAGCCTATATGCCAACCCGGCGTTGGTTTCCTCGCCGGGTTCCAGCGAGGACATGGTGCCATCCAGAATGATCACCAGTTTTAGCGGGCCTCGCCCACGCTTCACCGCCGTCTGCTCTGCCGTCGGGAAGGGGCGAGCAAGCTGGTAAAGCCTGCGGAACACTCCTGTCAGGCGGGCCATGTGGCGCCTCCCCCCAGCGGCAAACTGCGACTTCCTGAACAAACCCTTGGTTTCAGGGGCCTCTTCAGCGCTCCGCTAAGGTCTAATTCACTCCGCTGCCAGCTTACCCCCGGCATTTTGCAACATCTCCCACACACGCTGTGGAGTGAACGGCATATCCGCCTTCCGCACACCAGCATCCCAGAGGGCATCCTGCACCGCGTTGGCCACAGCCGCCATCGCCCCCACAGTGCCCGCCTCGCCACAGCCCTTCATCCCCATCGGGTTGGCCGTCGAGGGCACGGCCTCCGTGGTAAACGCGATCCAAGGCACATCGGTTGCACGCGGCATTGCATAATCCATGAAGGTCGCCGTCAGAAGCTGGCCGTGCTCGTCGAACACCACACGCTCCATCAAAGCCTGCCCAAGCCCCTGTGCGACCCCGCCATGCACCTGACCTTCCGCCAGAAGCGGGTTGATAAGATTGCCGAAATCGTCAACCACCGTATAGCGATCCACCACCACGGCACCCGTTTCCGGATCCACCTCAACCTCTGCAACATGCGCGCCATTCGGGAAGCTCCGCGCCGGAAGCGTGGCACGCGCTTCATGCCGCAAGAGATCCTCTCGCCCCGCCTCGCGCGCCAGTTGGGCCGCTTCCAGTAGCGTTGGCGTC
>RFUP01000530.1 GCA_009922885.1 Paracoccaceae bacterium | reverse complement strand
CCGCGCTGGTATTTGTCTTCCTTGTCGCGGTCGAGGTGCGACCAGCGGCCATCGAGCCAGTCGGCCTTGTTGGGGCGGTATTCTTTCGCCGCCTCGAAGGCTTCGTTGAGCTGCGCCTGGAACGCGGCCTTCATATCCTCGATTTCACCTTCGGGGATGAGGCCATCGGCCACGAGACGCTCGGTGTAGAGCGTGAGCGTGGTTTTCTGCTTCTTGATGCGGTTGTACATCGCCGGGTTGGTAAACATCGGCTCGTCGCCTTCGTTGTGACCGAAGCGGCGGTAGCAGAAGATGTCGATCACGACGTCCTTGTGGAACTTCTGGCGGAACTCGGTGGCCACTTTCGCGGCGTGCACCACGGCTTCCGGATCGTCACCGTTCACGTGGAAGATCGGGGCTTCCACCATGAGGGCGATATCGGTCGGGTAGGGTGAGGAGCGCGAGAAGTGCGGCGCGGTGGTGAAGCCGATCTGGTTGTTCACCACGATATGGATGGTGCCGCCGGTGCGGTGGCCCTTGAGGCCGGAGAGGCCGAAGCATTCCGCGACAACGCCCTGACCTGCAAAGGCAGCGTCGCCGTGCAGGAGGATCGAGAGCACCTTGGTGCGGTCCATGTCGTTGAGTTGGTCTTGCTTGGCGCGGACCTTGCCGATCACCACGGGGTTCACCGCTTCGAGGTGCGAGGGGTTCGCGGTGAGCGAGAGGTGGACGGTGTGGCCATCGAAGGTGCGGTCAGAGGAGGCGCCGAGGTGGTATTTCACGTCGCCCGAGCCATCGACTTCGTCGGGCTTGAAGGAACCGCCCTGGAATTCGTTGAGGATGGCCTTGTAGGGCTTGCCCATCACGTTCGCCAGAACGTTGAGGCGGCCACGGTGGGGCATACCGATGACGATTTCCTGCACGCCGAGATTGCCGCCGCGCTTGATGATCTGTTCCATCGCCGGGATCAGCGCTTCGCCACCATCAAGGCCGAAACGCTTGGTGCCCATGAATTTCACATGGAGGAATTTCTCGAAGCCTTCGGCCTCGACCATCTTGTTGAGAATGGCTTTACGACCTTCACGGGTGAAGGTGATTTCCTTGCCGTAGCCTTCGATGCGTTCCTTGAGCCAGCCTGCTTCCTCGGGGTTCGAGATGTGCATGTACTGGAGTGCGAAGGTGCCGCAATAGGTGCGCTGCACGATGTCGATGATCTGGCGCATCGAGGCGTGGGTGAGGCCGAGAACATTGTCGATGAAGATCGGGCGATCCATATCGGCTTCGGTGAAGCCGTAGGAGGCGGGATCCAGCTCGGGGTGCGGGGTTTGATCGCGCATGCCGAGGGGATCGATGTCGGCGATGAGGTGGCCGCGGATCCGGTAGGCGCGGATGATCATGAGGGCGCGGATCGAGTCGATCACGGCGCGCTGGATCTGGTCGGCGGAAAGCTGGACACCGGTTTCGGCGGCTTTCTCGGCGATCTTCTTGCCGGCGGCCTTGCCTTCTGCACCAGCAGCGGCGGGCCAGATGCCAGTGAGCGCGGAGGTGAGATCATCGGACGGCTGCGGCGGCCAATCGCTGCGACCCCAGGACGCGCCAGCGGCTTCGCGCTTCACGTCGAGATCAGCATCACCCAAGGCGCGGAAGAATTCGGCCCAGGTGGCATCAACCGAGTTCGGATCCTGCGCGTAGCGCGCATGA
>RFUP01000529.1 GCA_009922885.1 Paracoccaceae bacterium | reverse complement strand
GGCGTGCAGGTGGAAGGCTATGCGAGCCTCTTCGGTGCAGCGGACCAGGGAAATGACATCGTAATCTCAGGTGCTTACGGTGCGGCATTGAAGCGTTTGGAGGCGGAGGGGCGGCGGGTGAAAATGCTCTGGCAGCACGATCCGGCGCAGCCCATCGGCGTTTGGGACGAGGTGCGCGAGGATGCGCGCGGGCTCTGGGTGAAGGGCCGTGTTCTCGAAACGGTCGAAAAAGGCCGTGAGGCCGCCGCCCTGATTGCTGCAGGTGCCATCGACGGGCTTTCCATCGGTTACCGGACGCTTCGGGCCGAGAAAAACAATCAGGGCCAACGGCTCCTGAAGGAACTGGAGCTTTGGGAAGTGTCACTGGTGACGTTCCCGATGTTGACCAGTGCGCGAGTGGCCGCGAAGGGCGATGATCCCCTAGCCGCGCCCATTGGCGACATAGCCGATGCGTTCCGCGCAGCGGCGAAAGAACTGGCCCGCGGGTAACGCGGCCCACGGCACAAAGGACGATTGATGACGACCCTCGAGAGCAATTCTCGGGCCGGAGAGGCTTTGCCTCCGGCAACCGAGATCAAGAGCGCATTGGACGAATTTGTCAGCGAACTGAAGACGTTCCGCGCTGAAATCAAGACCCGTATCCAACATCAGGAAGAGCAACTTACCATGATCCAATCCAAATCCGCCCTGCATCGCTCGCGCCCAGCACTGGCCACGGCTGCCGACATCGAGGCACCGCACCAGAAAGCCTTCGACGCCTATGTGCGTTCCGGTGATGATGACGCCCTGCGCGGCCTCGTTCTGGAAGGCAAGGCTATGTCGACCGCAGTTGCGGGCGATGGCGGCTATCTCGTTGATCCGCAGACCTCGGATGCGATCCGTTCGGTTCTGAACTCGGCGGTGTCCCTCCGCCAAGTCGCCAATGTCGTCACTGTCGAGGCTTCGTCTTATGACGTGCTCATCGACACGAGCGATGTCGGCCACGGGTGGGCGAACGAGACCGGAAACGCTTCGGAAACCGGAACTCCGACTGTCGAACGCGTGACCATCCCGCTGCATGAACTCTCGGCACTTCCGAAAGTCTCGCAGCGCCTTCTCGATGACGCGGCTTTCGATGTGGAAGGCTGGCTGTCGGGCAAGATCGCCGAGAAGTTCTCGCGCGCGGAAGCGGCGGCCTTCATCTCGGGCGATGGCGTCGAGAAGCCGAAGGGCTTCCTCACCTATGCCTCTGTCGCGTCGGGCACCGAAACTTGGGGCCAGATCGGCCATGTTCTCTCGGGTGCTGATGGTGATTTCGCGGCTGCCAATCCGGCGGACGCAATCGTCGATCTGGTTTACGCGCTGGCCGCTCCCTACCGCGCGAATGCCGTGTTCCTGATGAACTCGAAAACCGCAGGCGCCGTGCGCAAGCTCAAGGATGCCGATGGTCGCTTCCTGTGGTCGGATGGACTGGCAGCAGGCGAGCCCGCGCGCCTGATGGGCTATCGCGTGATCATCTCCGAAGACATGCCCAATATCGCGACTTGGGCCCCGGCGATTGCCTTCGGCGACTTCAACGCAGGCTATACGATTGCCGAGCGCCCCGATCTGCGCATCCTGCGCGATCCCTTCTCGGCCAAGCCTCATGTTCTTTTCTACGCCACCAAGCGCGTGGGCGGCGACGTGTCGGATTTCGCAGCCA
>RFUP01000528.1 GCA_009922885.1 Paracoccaceae bacterium | reverse complement strand
GATGAACCGGGGAATCTGTTCGTCTATTACAGTATATCCGCAAGGTGAACTCTCCGCCGATGCGGTGCGGGCGTGCTGGGAGAAATCTTATGCGGACCGGTCCTTTGTGCGGGTCTTGCCTGAAAATATCCAACCAGATGTCGCCAATGTGGTGGGCACCAATCGAATCGATATCAATGTTACCCCCGATCCCAGAACCGGACGCTACTTGATCTGCTCCGCGGAGGATAACTTACTGAAAGGAGCCGGCGGACAGGCGGTTCAATCCTTGAACATTTGCATGGGGCTAAGTGAAAGCACTGGGTTGCCGTGAGGTTTTTTGAAGACTGCGACGGGGTAACGGAGGCAAGAGGTTTTTTTGCCACAGGGGTTCATTGTGATATAAAAGGAGGGCACAGTGGCAAGCTGGACCTGGGCATTATTTTCTCTGCACGGCCATGTACCGCAGCGGGTGTGTTTACCACCAACGATATCAAGGCTGCCCCGGTGCTTTTCTGCCAGGAACTGCTTAATATACCAAACCATTCTTTTCACGGGGTGGTTGCCAATAGTGGCAATGCCAATGCCTGCACCGGCAACCAGGGAGATTTGGACACCAGGAAAATGGCTTCTGAAACTGCCCGGCATCTGAAGGTAAAGCCGGAAGAAATCCTCGTTTTTTCCACGGGAAGAATTGGCGTCCCCCTGCCCATGAGCCGCATCACCTGCAACGGCAGCGTCGCGCGTTCCGAGTCGGCAAAGAGCGCGATCACCCCGAGGTCCCCCATCGAAAGCGCCGCTGTCAACCCCGCTGCAAACCGGAACGGGCGGCGCACTTGCGGCCACAAAACCCGCCCCAACCACACACGCGGGCCAATCCCGAGGCTTTCCGCCAAAGTGCCATGATCCGCCACCGCTTGGCGCAGATGCGGCAGCACCAGCCGCAGCGCGAAGGGAAGCGCCGCCAGCGCATTCGCCATCACCGTCACAGCCAAAGCCACGCGGTCTGGCGCGATCACCGGATAAAGCAGCAGGAACAGCCCCGTGCCCAGCACCAAGGGCGAAAGCGCAATCCCCGGCAATACCACCAATTCAAGCTTCGGCACCCGAACCGCGAGCAGCCCGATGGCCGTCGTCAGCGCCATCGTCAGCACGGTCGCCGCCAGTGCCACCCCGATAGACACGCCCGCTGCTTTCCAAACAGGCCAAGGCAACCCGAACACTCCCGGCGCCCCCTTCAGCACCACCGCCAGCAAGGGCAAGAGCAAGAAAACCGCCGCCGCCCCGATCCACAGCGCATCCCAACCCCAAGCGCCATTGTCCCACCGCTGCACCACACGCCCGCGCACCGCCGCGCCCGTCACGTCGCCCGCAAACCGCAGCGCCAATAGACCAGCCGCGCCTACCAGCGCCAATTGCATCACTGCCAGAACCGCCGCTCTACCCGGCGCAAAGTCAAAGCGGAACGCCTGATAGATCGCCAGTTCCAAGGTCGTCGCCTTTGGCCCGCCCCCCAGAATCAGCGCCACCGCAAAACTCGTCAGGCAAAGCGAGAAAATCAGCAGCGCCGCCCCCGGCACCACCTGCCTGAGCATCGGCCACTCCAAATGCCGCACCATCGCCCAAGGCCCGAAGCCAAGCCCCTCCGCCACGCGGAAGCGTTCTGCCGGAATAGCCTGCCACCCCTGCAGGATGATCCGCG
>RFUP01000527.1 GCA_009922885.1 Paracoccaceae bacterium | reverse complement strand
CGCCACTCAGCGAGAGCGGCGGTACGGTTCAGCTTGAAATTCGATCGGGCCGAAAGCCTGCGCTCCAAGCTGAGGGGGGTGGTGACTGAGGTACGGGCGGCACCGAACACTTGCAAACTTCGCATCCGCCCAGAGCGCTGCATCGCACGCTCTCGGCACCGAAATGATAGGCGCGAATGAATCGCTCCCCGAAAATCGGACAGTGACGAAAGCTTCGATCTGACCTCTGCTGATCTCCCAGAACCAAGAGATCAGAACATGAAGAACGTGGCCCAGGGTTTGAGCCACTCCCCAACTAGAGCCTTTTCATAGTCAACCTTAAAAATCTTTCAAAAGGCGGGTCGTTTCTGGGTCGAGGAACCCTGCCACAGTCGCTTCGGTTTCCAAATTCAGCGCATGATGTAGGCCGCCCGCCATTGCTTGGTTCAGCACTCGTTTCATCGCACGCGTTGAGAGAGTCGGCAGCGAGGCTAGTTGCGCCGCAACAACTCCGGCCTCGGAAAGTAACTTATCATCGGCAACCACTTTCCATGCGACACCAATCTCTTTCAGCTCTGCAGCCGAATACCGCTGCCCAAGGAACAGCATCTCACGTGCCTTCAACGGGCCGACAATACTGGGCAGGATCGAAGTCACTGCTCCCGTTACGAACAGGTTGAGTGACACTTCGGGGAAAAAGCCTTTGGCACTTTCAGCCCAGATCGGAAAGTCACAATTTATCGCCCATTCAAAACCACCACCGACGGCCCAGCCGTTGATCGCGCCGACAACAGGCTTTGATCCCATGACAATTGCTATCGTGGCACGCTGGATCGCATCGACAAGCGCACGGGCCTCTTCTTCGGTTTCAGGATGCACATGCTCGTGACGGTCATCGCCCGCGCAAAATGCACGCCCTTCCCCAGTCAAGATGATGGCCCGTGTCCCCGGGTCGCGATTGGCGTCATCGAAGGCGACCGAGATTTCTTCGATCAGGCGGCGATTCATCGCGTTCATCGCCTGCGGGCGGTTCAGGGAAATCGTCCTGACACCCTCTGCCGTCATCTCCGAGCGGATGGTCTCATAGGTAAAGCTTGTCATTCATAGCTCCTGATCACGCGTTTCGTTTTGCCTTCGGTGCGCGGGAATGTTCCATGGGGAACGAGTGTCACGCGGATCGTGGCGCCCAGCTTTTGTTTGAACCGCTCTTCCATGCGTCGGCTGAGCGTGCCGTCATCCCGACCGTCCGCGGCCAGTTCCGCCTGCACAGGCAGCACGTCATAAGGTGGTGGCGCATCCAGAACGATCCGATAGTCGCCTGACATCTCGTCAAAGCTTGTCACAACAGCAGCCACCATGGTGGGAAACATGTTCAGCCCCCGCACAACCACCATGTCGTCCGATCGGCCAATGACTCGAAACCGGAAGCCCGCGCAGCCGCAAGCGCAGATTTCCGTGTTTTCGATCCGGATGATGTCGCCCGTGCGGAACCGGACCAGCGGCTGACAGTCACGCGTCAGGTGGGTCAAAACCAGCTCGCCCTCGTTACCCGCCGCAAGCGGCTTCGATGCGCCGCTGTCTGGATCGATAAGTTCCGCATGCAAGACATCATGCGCCACAAAATGCAACGCCGTGTCGTATGCGCATTCGGATGCAAAATTGCAGAACACGTCGGAGACGCCATAATTCGCGTTGCGCGGTTGCATTCCCCATGTATCGATCAGT